>JAHJDE010000016.1 GCA_018812525.1 Gammaproteobacteria bacterium | reverse complement strand
GGCCAGTGGCACCGCCACCGTGGGCACCGACACCGGGGCGGGGCTCGAATACTGGAACGGCAGCGCCTGGGTCGCCGTCGCCGGCAACGTCACCATTGCCGCCGGTTCAACCTCGGTCCAGCTCCGCACCACGGTCACCGATGATAGCCTTTACGAGTCGGCCGAGAACTTCACGCTCACCGCCACCCGCGTCTCCGGCACCACCACCAATGCCAGCGCCACCGGGACCGGCACTATCAACGATAACGATACAGCACCCACCTTCGCCATCAACGATGTCAGCGTCAGCGAGGGCGGTGTCGCCACCTTTACCGTCACCCGCACCGGCGACGCTCAGCAGGCGCAAACGGTCAACTACTACAGCAGTGGACTCACCGCCACCCAGGGAACCGACTATACCGGGGTCAGCGGCACCCTCACTTTCAACCAGGGCGAGACCACCAAGACCATCCAGGTGCAAACCACCCAGGACAGTACCTATGAGGGGCCTGAGACCTTCAATATCGTCCTGCATAATCCCAATTTCGGCGGTATCACCGACAATACTGGGATTGGCACCATCCTTGATGATGGCACCGGTCCGGGTCCCAATCCCGACGACGACACCCCCACTCTCTCGGTCTCAAGCCCGACAGTTACGGAGAACGATACTCACGGCTACGTGCAATTCACCGTGTCCCTCTCCAATCCAAGTACTCAGACCACCACTGTCAGCTTGGCATTAAACGACGGCACCGCTCAGGGAGCCGGAGTTGATTATGGATCGGCCGGTCCTGGCAACCTGCTGGTCTCCACCGATGGCGGTACCACCTGGTCCGACGCAACGAGTGCCACCATACCAGCCGGACAAACCAGTCTTCTGGTTCGGAGCCCAATCAACAACGACAGCATCGATGAGCCCAACGAGACCTTTACCCTGACGGCCACCCGCACGGCGGGCACCCCGGTAACCAACCCAGGAGGAGCCGCATCCGGCACTTCCACTATCATTGACGACGATGCGGCCCCGACTATTCAAAGCATCACCCCAGCGAACAGCAGTGTTACCGAGGGCTCATCTCTGAGCTTCGCCGTCACCCTGAGCAATACCTCATCCAGTGCGACTACCCATAATTTCAGCCTTGGTGGAGGAACTGCCACTGGCGGCATCGACTATAAGCTCCCGCTGGCCAATGGCGACTTTGACCAAGGCGTCACCATCAACGGCGCGGGTAACCAAATCACTGTTCCCGCAGGTGTCACCACCTTCCATGTCTCCATACCAACCTACACCGATGTGCTGGTGGAGGGAGCCGAGACGGCCACCCTGACTATTGGTGTACAGTCAGCAATCGGCACCATCAACGACGGCATCACACCTCTGGTACTCGATCTCAACGGCGACGGAGTTCAAACAATCGGTCTCGAGTCCGGTGTCACTTTCGACGTCAATGCCGACGCAGTGGCAGACAGGGTCGGCTGGGTCAGCCCGCAAGACGGGCTCCTTGCCCGCGACATCAACGGCGACGGCATCATCAACGACGGTTCGGAGCTGTTCGGCAGCGGTACATCTGATGGCCAGGGCGGCAGGACGAGCGACGGCTTTGAGGCCCTGTCGCTGCTGGACAGCAACAGCGACGGCGTGATCGACAGCAATGACGCAGCCTGGGCTGAGTTGAAGGTCTGGCAGGACCGGGATACGGATGGTGTTACCGATGCGGGTGAATTGGTCTCCCTGGAGTCGGTCGGGGTGCAGAGCCTGAATCTGGCCTATGCCACATCGGATTACAGCGAGAACGGCAACCTGCATGGGTTGGTGGGTACTTACACTGCCACCGATGGCCAGACCCATGAGATGACCGACGTGTTCTTTGCCACGGGTGACGCGGTTGCCAGCGAGGCCGATACGGCATCGAACGATAATGTGCCGATCCTCACCGAGGTGGTGGTCGGGTTGGCCGCCGCGGCCCTCGTCGCGGTTGATGCCGTTGCTGAGGATGTCGCCGCCAGCACCGGTAGCGATGCGGTCCCGGTATTGACCGATGTGGTTGTCCTTGACGCTGAGGCTGAGGCTGAGGCTGAGGGGGATGCCCTGACGGCTGCCGCCCTGGACGAGCAGCCGGCGAGCAATGATCCCGAGGCGCTACCGGAGCCGGACATGGCGCGGGTCGACACCGATCTGGTGCTGGTCATGGATACCTCGGCCAGCATGGATCAGGTCATCAACAATTCCATGGAGACGCGGCTCGACCGCGCCATCGAGGCGGCGCAGGGGCTGATCGACGGCTTCGGCGTCGCCGGTGATGTGAATGTCAAGATCATTGCCTTCAATTCCAGCGCCCAGATTGTCACCGGGGCCGATTGGGCCGATGCCGCCACAGCCAGTGAGTTGCTGGCTGGTTTGCATGCCGGCGCCGACGATGCCCGCGATTACGAGATCGCCCTTGAGCAGGTGATGACCATCGACAGCTATCCGGCGGCAGTCAACGGACAATCGGTGCTCTATTTCTTCTCGGACGGCGGCCCGACAGCGGGCGACCTGGCGGGCAACGCAGCCACCTGGCAGGCCTACAGAAGCGCCAATCTCGATCAAGTACAGGCCATCGGCCTGGGCGGCACCGCCGATATCTTGGGTAGCCTGCACCAGATCAGCGCCAACGCGCATGTGATCCCGGATCTGGACCAGCTCAATAGCTTCGTTTTCGACAGCATCACCGATCCGCAAGGGGTAGCCGTGGGGATGCCGAACAGTGCAGATCGGGCATTGTCCGCCGCGTCGTTCGACGACCCGGCCCTCGCGGGCGCCCAACATGCCTTCACCTGGGACAAGGCCGGCATCGCCGCCCTGGATGATAGCGGCTCTCCGGCCTGGGCCGATGTCAACTGGTCGCTCTCGCTGGATGGCGAGACCCTGACCGCAGTGCGCAACGGGGTGAATCTGCTGACGATCGACATGACAGATCTCAACGAGGGCGGCGTCTTCGTGGTCAGCCAGCATGTCCCCCTGATGGATGTCTCGTCGCTCAGCATTCCCTATGCCTTCTCGGACGGGGATCAAGACGCAGCGACGGGTTCCATCTATCTGGAGGTCAGAGAAACGATGGTTACCAACAGCCCCCTGGCGGACGGCACCAGCCCGCAAGGGATGGATACCCTGCTTGGCGCGAATGGCGCTGATGTCTTGATCTACGACGCCACCGATGCTGCCGCCCGCGGCGGGGAGGCATGGAGCAGCCTGTTCCTCGAATCCACCGTCGATTTGAGCGCGCTGGCAATCCCGGTTCTGGAGAGCATCGAGGCCCTGCACCTGGCAACGAATGTGGATATCCCGCAGATCACCCTCGGCGATCTGATCGATATCGCCGACGAGCATATCAACAGCCTCTTCATCAACGGGGATGGCAACAACGAAGTCACCATCAATACCAACTACCAGGGTGCGGAGTTGACCCCGCAAGCCTCGTCGGATCATGCGGGCTATACCCAGTTTTCGGGAATCGATGCGACGACAGGCCATGGCTATTCACTCTATGTGGAACAGGACATCAACCTGCAGAGCATGACCACGCCCTGATGTGACCGAGTAATACAAGCAGAATCAACAGGAGAACAACAATGAACCTGATAGAAGCACTGATGGGTATGGTCCTGGTAAGCGCCGGCCATACCCCGGCAAACTTCGAGGGCAACGGTGATCCCTTCTTCATCCCCGAGGTGGAAAACACCCAGGAGGCGGTGATCCTCAACGTGGAAAGCCACGGCTGCACCAAGAAGGAGGACTTCCGGGTCCAGGTCGGCCGCAACGAATCCCTGACCGTCGAGCGCCTGCGCAAGGATCGCTGCCGTGAGGCGCCGCAGCTCATCGAACTGCGCTACAGCCACGAGGAGCTGGGCCTCAGCAAACCGCCCATCCGGGGCCAGCGTATTGCGGGAAAATGATCGAAGCGACCGCTTCCCCCATTCCCATCCCCCCTTTTCGAAAGGGGGGTGAGGGGGAATTTCAACGCCGGCGAACGCCCCCACCCCAGACCCTTGCTATAATCGGGCCGAAGTGTCGCCACCGTCAGCGAGGTTTCCCATGAGAGTCGCCGCAGCCCATTTGCCCCTGAGTGTCGAGGAGTATCTGGAAGGAGAACTCCTGTCCGAGATCCGTCACGAATACGTCGATGGCGAGGTCTTCGCCATGGCGGGGGCGAGCAAAAATCACAACCGCATTTCGCTCAATACCGCCGCCCATCTCCGTAGCGCGGCCAGGGGAAGCAACTGCGGGGTCTATATATCGGACATGAAGGTCCGCATCGAGGCCGGCAACCGCTTCTACTACCCCGATGTCGTGGTGAGCTGCGGCCCGCCGGATGGGGATGCCTATTTCGAACGCAATCCCTGCCTGCTGGCCGAGGTACTCTCCCCTTCCACCGAGGCGACCGACCGGCGCGAGAAGTGGCTGGCCTACCGCGATCTGACGTCACTGCGCTATTACCTGCTGATCTCGGCCCAGGAGCCCCAGGTGGAGGCCTATTGCCGGCAGCCCTCGGGCGACTGGCTCCATCTGACCCTCAGCGAGGACGAGCCCCTGGCGATCGACTGCGAGGGGCTGCATCTGACCCTCTCCCTCAAGGACATCTACGAGGATGTGCGCTGGTAGCCGGTCGCCTGATCCGATTGTACGGGCGGGTTTTAAACCCGCCCCTACGATATTCTTTGCATTCATTTTTTATCGTTCCCACGCTCCGCGTGGGAATGCCGCCCGCGACGCTCTGCGTCGCCTGTTGCCAAGTACCGGCGACATAGGTTCTATCGTTCCCACGTCCCGGAATGCAGGGAGGGACGCTCCCACGCCCCGGAATACCCAACGCGACGCGGGAGCGTCGCCGGATGCATTCCCACGCCGGAGCGTGGGAACGATCAATTGGGGGTTATAGTCTCAAGCCGTATGCTTAACGCATTCAGCGCATCCGCAGCATCTCTTCATAAATCTCCCATGCCGCCTCGGCCTCCGCCTCGCTGATCTATTGGATGGCTTGACCGAGGTGGGTCACCAGGTAATCGCCGGGGGCGAGGGCCTCGTGCTGAAGCAGAAAAAGGTCGATCTCGCGCTCGAAGCCATTGGCCTCGCAGAGGGCCTTGAGATTGTCGATGCGGACGATTCGCATGGGGATTCCCAGACACATGGCGTTTATTCCGGCTACCGATGGATGGATACTAGTCTTAGGAGCTGTCCGGAAATAAGTCGGACAATGTCGCGCTCAGATTTAGGTCAGATTTGGTCGATCTGATTGAGCAAAACCGCCTATTTTCGCGGCAGAGCCGCTCCCACCGCCGTGGGAGCGGCTCTGCCGCGAAAATTGATCGATTGAAGATCGGCCAAAGATGGCCTGAAG
>JAHJDE010000141.1 GCA_018812525.1 Gammaproteobacteria bacterium | reverse complement strand
GCAGGGGCCATGTATTTGCCAAGCTGCCGGGCACCGCTGGAAACGGAGCTGACTTGTCGGCCCAGGGCGGCCACTGAACTTACGCCATTGTAAATATTGAGGGCGGATGCCAGGGTATTCGACTTCTTGGCGAGTTGCTGTCCTGCCTTGTTGATGGCGTATCGCTGTGTGGCTGACAATGCGGCTTGCTTGAGTGCCAATGATTTCGTGGAACCGCCGCTAATCAGTGCTGATGCGACAGAGGCCGCCAGTTGCGATGTTTTGGCAAGCTTTTTTGCCACGACTGACGCGGCATAGGTCGTGATGACCTTTTTTGCCGCCAGCTTGACGGCTGCATAGGCACCGCCCGTGTAGGCCGCCAGGCCGACATCGATGATGTGTCCGGCGACACCCAGCTTGCTTGACACCTTTGCCGCCGTGACGGCGACCTTCGCGGCCACCTTACCGACGCTTTTCAGGGTGCTGGTCGCGGCCTTCTTGATGCCGGAGGTGACCGCCCCCAGCACCCTGGCGGGCGCCTTGGCTACCCCCCTGACGGCATTCGTCGCCACCTTTTTAACGCCGGTGGCAATACTCGATACGGCCTTCACAACCGGTTTGCTAACGCTTTTGACGACGTTGGTAATGGCCTTTGTTGCTTGCTTAACGGGTTTCGTTACAGCCGTTGCTACTTTGGTTACTGCTTTCTTTATCTTGCTTAGAACGCCCATGACAGATTATCTCCATTGTTTGCCGATGTATTTTGACCTTGTCCGAATTGTCCTGTGTCGTGCCGGGCTGCTCCTCCATCATGAAATTGTTGTGACGCCGGGATTTATGATGCTAGTCCGTGAAAAATCCCTTCGTGAAGCCGCCAAGTTATGATCATTTTTGATCCCTCAATGGTCCCGTTTTACCAGGGCCTTTTTCATGAAATAGTACAAGAGCCCAAGCAAGGCTATCAGCCAGAGCGAATACCCGAAAATATAATCCAATGTGGATAAGCTGTATTCCGGCAGTTTCTCGGGAAGCATCCCGGACTCCTGAAACGCTTTCAGCTCATCACCCGAGGGAAACGGGTAGTATTTGCTTTCATCGCTTGTTACGCCCAGGATATACCCTTCATCCGTGACATAAACCCCGGCGAGAAGGTAGAGTTCACGTGTTCTGTATCCTATGAATAGATCCTCGCCCTCCCCGCCTTTCAGGTTCACGTCAGCTATTTTATGGATCTCTTCTTGCTCCCCGAAAAAGAGAGGGATGCCTTTGGCGTAAACTGGCGTGCTATATGCCAGCAGGGTAGCCAGCATCAAAATAAAAGTGGACAGTAGTTTCTTCATGACCTATTCCCGAAATAACGCCCGTTGAGCCTGTGCTGCCGGATGCTAGGCGTTATAAGGCATCCTGCGGTATTGTCATTATTTGGGTCCGTTAACGTCCGCTTGCCTTACGCCTCATCGGTTCCATTTGTTGTAACCTTTGTTTTGGCAATTTTCATGACCTGCCGTTGGCAGGGTGCCTGACCATTGTGCTTCACTGATGCTAATTCACTAAGCTACATTTGAGGCGTTCGCCTTGGTCTTTTTTGATTTCTTTTTGGCGAGCCGCTGGCAGGCCGTCACCTTTTTCTTGTATTCACGACTGAGCCAGAAAAGGTAACTTCTCGTAACATTATTTCCATTTAACAATCGCATTACAAACCAGAGGTCCTGCTCGAAATCGGCGTAGGCGTCGTTCGATGATGTAAGGATAAGAACCGGGCGGTTGTATAAAGGTTGAACCAGGCGGTCATAAAAAAGTACATGCTCTTGTTTGGTTTTGCTGATTCCCCAATGGGCGCAAGGGCATGCTCTTTGCAGCATGGACATCATGTAAAGAGAGATATCCATACTGATGGAATACCAGACGACGGGGGCTCGATGATTATAGGGATTGCAGTGGGGTGCCTTGTTTTCCCGGACATGGGCAAGAAACTCCTTCTTGGTGAACAAGCGGAGGTAGGCTGAAAACCACAGGTTCAGCGCATCGAGGCTGGCGATACCTCCATCCAGGTCAATCCCCCAGGGGGCGACCAGATTGCACAGTTCCTCTATCCTGCTTCCCTGCTGATCGATCCGTCGCTGCAATTCCGCCCCTATCACCTCGGGACTTGCCAGGCGCAGGTCTATATCCATCACCGGCTCGTAAGGCCTGTAACCACATAGGTCTGCCTCCCGTACGGACCATTGCGCCTTGGCCTGCTTGAGCTTGGGCATGGTCTGGCACAGCTCATCCAGCCGTACCCGAATCTCCTTCCATTTACTACGAAGGCTATAAGGCCCGCGCCCTCTAATCCTGGCCCACAGTCCTTCGTGTTCGTAAAGGTATTCCCAGCCACCGATAATATTTTTCGGATCATCATCCCAAATAGACACTAATAATCCCCGTCAAACGTCAAGTAAGGACGGCAGGAAACTACTATCCGGCGGTTTCCTGCCGTATGCCAATCAACGCCCAAATGAGGCCAGTCTTCCGGTGGTGGGTGCAGACCGCCTGCTTAGAGAGCTGCCTGTACCAGTCGCTGGAGTCATCCCCTTATTATCAATCCAGCCAATAGAAACAGGGGTCGTGCGTGAAGCAGCCAGCAGGAGATTGGGTGCGGGCCTGGTGGGTATGGCCTCTGCCGATGGACTAAGCGAATCATAGGTTACGCCGCCTAGCCAATCGCCAATATAACTACCAGCTATTCCACCTACCAAGGTGCCAAGAAGAGGCACAGGTATCAGGATAGATCCTATAACTGCGCCCGCACCCCCACCTGATAATGCACCACCTACCTGGGCTCCAGTCCGTTTAGTTTGCGGGTTGTCCCACCCATATGTTTGGCCCGCGTCAATGACGCGCCAGCCCTCCATAGCAACCCCGACGACTCCGAGCGCTCTCCCGGCCCACTTCGCCGGATAGCTCCATTTGCTTGGAAAACCGTTGGCTTTGCTGATGATATCGGCGTAAGCATTGGCCTGGGCCTGCCCTTTGGAGTAAGACAATTCTTTGACAACCTTGCTCTCAAAGATATCCTTCCCGAAATTCCTACTCTGGACATCAACGCGGGTAGAACCTGCCGGGCTGTTACCCTTGCCCCAGGGTTTGCCATTGAGATAGACCACTTCGGTGTTAGGTTTCCTAAAGAAGCTCGTCTTCTTTGCAGCCAACTCCTCATTGCCCAGCATGCCATTATTATAATTGCTGTTGAATATCGATGCGCCTTTCACTGGCGTGTGATCAAACTTCGTCCTGAGCCCTAGTCTATCGGTCAAGGCCCTCATTTTAGCGTCAGGTCCGATTCCCCCGTATGGGCTGGGGCGGTAGACATAAGTACCGGTCATAGTCTTCATAAGGGTAACGCCAGTGCCCCAGACCGTATCTGCTGCTGCGCCAAATAGGTCGAAGGAACTATTACCGTTTATTCCACCCTGCGGTGCATTGGCCATCGGTGAGTAAGACTCGGTGCCTGTCTGTATCAGATTCTGAGTGCCAATGCCGTTGGTCTTCATCGGCATATAAACGGGCGCACCGGACTGATACGAATTGGCATCTCCGTTCCTTTTGCCTGTAACTACAATCGTAAGTTTTCCGTCCTTCCAGAAAAAATCGCCCGTCCTATCGGCCCTATTCACAATTGAACTGGATGACCCAGCCAAGCTGGATGGACCACTGCCGCTGCTCCTTCCGTTGATATAGGCAGCATTCTGAGCCGACAGGTTGCGCGAATTTCCGGCTGTATAAGTTACTGGCAGGCTTAGTTTGGCGCCTGTCCGAATCAGATTAGGATTGCTGATACCGTTGGCCTTCATCAGATCCGCAACAGGCACCCCCGTGCGACTGGAGATCGTCCAAAGGCTGTCACCCTTTTTGATGGTGTAGCTGCCTGCGGCTGATGGCAAGGCACGAATATTAGTGGCGCCGCCCTTAGCCGCTAAGGGGAACGTCTGTCCAGTTGGTTTCTGGTTGGGAGCAGGTAGAGCGCGGCTGGCAGGGGCCATGTATTTGCCAAGCTGCCGGGCACCGCTGGAAACGGAGCTGACTTGTCGGCCCAGGGCGGCCACTGAACTTACGCCATTGTAGATATTGAGGGCGGATGCCAGGGTATTCGACTTCTTGGCGAGTTGCTGTCCTGCCTTGTTGATGGCGTATCGCTGTGTGGCTGACAATGCGGCTTGCTTGAGTGCCAATGATTTCGTGGAACCGCCGCTAATCAGTGCCGAGGCGACTGAGGCCGCCAGTTTCGACTTTGGCGCCAGTTTCTTTGCCACGGCGGATGCGGCGAGGTGGGTGATCACCTTTTTTGCCGCCAGCTTCGCGGCGGCATAGGCGCCGCCGGTGTAGGCCACCAAGGCGACATCGATGATGTGTCCGGCGACACCCAGCTTGCTTGACACCTTTGCCGCCGTGACGGCGACCTTCAAAGCAACCTTGCCGACACTTTTCAGGGTGCTGGTTGCGACCTTCTTGATACCGGAGGCAGCCGACCCCAGCACCCTGGCGGGCGCCTTGGCTACCCCCCTGACGACATTCGTCGCCACCTTTTTAACGCCGGTGGCAACACTCGATACCGCCTTCACAACCGGTTTGCTAACGCTTTTGACGACGTTGGTAACGGCCTTTGTTGCTTGCTTAACGGGTTTCGTTACAGCCTTTGCTACTTTGGTTACTGCTTTCTTTATCTTGCTTAGAGCGCCCATGACTGATTATCTCCATTGTTTACCTATGTGCTTGGATCTCGACCGAATTGTCCTGTGTCGTGCCTGGCTGCTCCTCCATCATGAAGTTGTTGTATGCAATTATCGGTTGGTGTTTCTGGCCTTATTTATTCTGAATAGTTGAATGATATGTAATATTGATGCGATTAGGAGCATCCCCCCTAGTGAAGAACAAAGAAAGCTAAGGGACAAGAATTTGTCTGAGAAAAGATTGGCAATATCGTATATGGAAAGAGTGGCCTCTCTTCTAAGCAACACAATGTAGGCAGCATACAAGAACGGTCCTGATATCAACAAAGACATCATGATCGCGCCAGATGGATTGTCTATGGGTCTATAAATAAATCCATAGGTATTTTCAATCGCTCTGATAGTCTTTGCCATGCGGAACATATATATATAGAGAGAAAGCACGAAGAAGGCAACAGTGCTGGTTCCAATTGCTTTGCCATTAAAGTCGTCTCCCGCAAAAAAAATTAATCCATAGAGCGGGATCATGCATAGCAGTAATATGCCATAATACGGGTCGTACTTTGCAAGCACGGAAAGTAATTCTTGCTTCATTTTGTCGTTTATTTCTGGCGGCGCCACAGGAAAATATTCTGACATATGCTTGCTCAAGCTTATAACTGAAACCGCCCTACATTCGTAGGGCGATCTAGGGTTGCTATGGATGTTACGCGGCAGCCAATAAGCCGTTGCTGCCGCCTCGCATCGTATTTAAGTTAGCGTTGCCACCCATTGTTTGTAGCTTAGTGTGGTCCTTCCAAGCGATGGAAGCATTACTCGCCAATATGGTGGTGGCTGTTGTCAGCGATGGGATTCCTTTGGGGCCATCTGTGATGATAGAGTATGGTTTGTTACCACCAAAGATGCCTTTAACCGAATCCAACGTATTTCCTCCCCAGGCTTTGACTTTATCACTTCCTCCAATGCCCTCGTATATGAGATATGCGCCTAGTGCCGCAGTTGCGCCGAAGAGCAGGGCAGGTGTAGCTGCGATACCAACAGCGGTGGCCGCAGCGGTTGCAAGAGCCCCTGTTACGTACATAGTACCCGCTGCAACGGCACCATCAGCAACTCCGCCAGCAATCACTCGCTGTTTCCCTGCCTGTGTTGTCTCCTTTTGATAGTCCCGAATAGTAGAATATACGCCAGATCCAACGGCTGCCGCAGTGCCAACAACAGGGACAGCCTTTACAAGATTTCCAGACTTGCCAAGAACCTTCAATCCTACTTCCGCTACATCAGTAGACCCACTAATCCAGTTGTTTCCTATAATATTTCCAAACAGCTTTGCACTTGACTTAATAGGACTCTTTGCAAACTGCGCGAGGTCACTTTTTACAATCTTCGAGAAATTCACTGCTGTCTTCTTGGCGGTGTTGGTCAGTGTGGTTGCCACCCCCTTCGCCGTATTGGTGGTTGCCGTCACTGCCTTCTTGGCGGTGTTGGTCAGGGTGGTAGCCACCCGCTTCGCCGTATTGGTGGTTGCCGTCACTGCCTTCTTGGCGGTGTTGGTCAGGGTGGTTGTCACCCTCCTCGCCGTATTGATCGTTGCCGTCACTGCCTTGCGTAGAGTACCCATGACTGATTATCTCCATTGTTTGCCTATGTGTTTTGATCTTGACCGAATTGTCCTGTGTCGTGCCTGGCTGCTCCTCCATCATGAAATTGTTGTGACGCCGGGATTTATGATGCCAACGAGACTTTCGAATAATCTGGGAAAAGGGCGCTTCTCGGTCGCTCTCCCGTGATCAGGCTTTTCACCCAGGATCTGGCACGGGATAACCGATATTGAAGTCCACCAAGGGCGGCTGGATTCTTTTGGAGGGCTGTGTCGATCATTAATCCATGTCTCCTTGATCCGCGGGTGCGTTTGCTGGATTGGATAGGGATAGCGAGGAATCACCACATAGCTTCCGATATCCCTTTGCGCTGCTGTGGATTATGAATAACCCCCCCCCCCCCCTGTCAAGCATTTGACGGGATCTCGAAATATTTCAGTTGACACTAATATGACGGCTGGATAATCTCGTTAATAAGAATCATTCTTACCTATGAGTTGCCAGCCAGTGGACACTGAATATCGCTTGAATCAATTGAAGGTTGGTCAACGGGTGCTGCTGCGGGCCATCGATGGCGATCACCTTCTGATCCGGAAGCTCCTGGGATTAGGACTCCGGGTGGGTTTCCGTTTGACGGTGACGCAGAGGCGCGGTGCCGGGGTGGTGGTGGCCAATCAGGGGGCGCGGGTCGCCATTGGACCCGGTTTGGCCGACCGCTTGCGCGTCGTGCTGGAAGAGGCGGGGTGCTGATCATGGGCTGCTGTGAACAGGATGCCGGGAAAACCGCCGGACGAAGTGAACTGACCATTGCCCTGACCGGCAATCCGAACTGCGGCAAGACGGCCCTGTTCAATATCCTGACCGGCATCCACCAACGCACCGGCAATTGGCCGGGTGTCACCGTAATTCAAGCGGAGAAATGATATGAGCAGCCTCTATTTTCTGATTCCCCTCGCGCTAATCATGCTGGCAGGAGCCATATGGGCCTTCGTCTGGTCTGTGCGCAGCGGCCAGTTCGAGGATATGGAAGGTCCGGCCCACCGCATCCTGATGGACGACGACGATCCCATGATACCGATGAACGCTCGGGTCAAGCCGGAGCGAGAAACCAAAAAGGGGGATTGAGCTGGAAGGGCTGACCGCACAATCCTTTCCTGTCAATTCCATCCTTTGGCCCATAACCGGCGCATCCTTGCGCCTTTTCTCATCATCCGGGGTGGCTCGACTCGCCCCCTTCGACTGCGCTTCCTTCGACTCCGCTTCCTTCGACTCCGCTTCCTTCGACTCCGCTTCCTTCGACTCCGCTTCCTTCGACTCCGCTTCCTTCGACTCCGCTCAGGACAGGCATGATCGTTAGGTCCCTAATCGGTACATCCCTGTACCACTTCTCAGTGGCTTGTCCCCTCTGAGCGGGTGATCTTATTGTGGACGTTGTACTTGCCGGAAGGCTTGACCATGGGTAGCCGCTTGACCTCCTCCAGGGTCTTGGCGTCGTAGACAATCACCGCGCCGTCCAACTCCCAGATACTCAACAAGGCGTGGCCGCCATCCTTGTCAAACTCCACATGGGCGGCGGTTTTACCCGGCTCCGGACGCAGGGTCTTGACGATTTTCAGCTTCTCCTTGTCGATGATGTGCACGGCATCCTTGTTGGGGCCGAAGAAGACATCAACCCAGGCATAGGGGGAGTTCTCGTGGCTGCGCATGAAAAAGCCCGGCCCCAGGGTCTTGAGTTGCTTGATGACCTTCCAGTTCTCCATATCGATGATGGTGACCGTGCTCTCCTTGAGATTGGGCGTGGCCATGACGCGGCGGCCCTTGTAGGTCCAGGTGATGCCGGAGCCCAGGTGCGGCATTCCAGGCAGCTTGAGCTTGTGGGTGGTGCGCCCCAGATCGAGATCTACTACCTGGCCCCCACCCTTGCGCGAGGAGCCGATGAGGGTGCTGTAGTCCTGGCTGAAAAAGAAGTCGTCCAGGTAATCGCTGACCTGTATCTTGCGGATGGGAAAACGCTTGGGGGTCGCCCCTTCGCCCGAGTCTGCCCGGTAGTCGTGCATCCACTCGCCAAAACCATCGGGCGGCGGGTTCTGATAGTTGATCTCCCAGACCTCAGGGAGGTCCTTCAGGGCAGCAACGAAGCTGTGCCTCGGATCGGCCGTGTAGACGGCGCTGACGCGGGATCCGACGCCGGCCTCGTTCTTGACATCTATGACCTTGACCGGACTCAGGTCCTCCGTATTCAGCAGGGCCAGTGTGTGCGGCAGATAGTTGGCGACAATGAGATAGCGGCCATCGTCAGAGATAGCCGAGTTGCGGGCATTGATTCCGGCCCTCGCCTCGGCGACAAGTTGCAGGCTGTACATGTCGAACTTGCTGATCCAGCCATCGCGCGAGGTGAAATAGACGAAGCGCCCATCCGGCGAATACTTTGGCCCCCCATGCAGGGCGAAGCGGGTCTTGAAGCGGTGAATGGGCTCGAATTTGTCGCCGTCCAGGATGGTGGCATGGTGATCCCCCAGTTCCACCACCACGAACATGTTCATGGGATCGGCCGAGTGGACCGGCTTGGCGTGCAGCTTTTCCGGGGGCACCAGAATTTGCCGGCTGGCGGCGATCTCTTCCATGCCCCAGCGCGGGACCTCCGGCAAGGCGGTGAAGATGTAGTCGACCAGGGACTGGATCTGTTCGGGCGCCAGCTTGTCGGCGAACTTAGGCATCTGAACCGCCGGTCGGCTGTTGGCGATCACATCGGCTGCATCGGTTTTCCGCAAGCGCCCCAGATTTTCCGGCAACAATGCCGGCCCCATACCGCCGAGCCGTTCCTTGCCGTGACACTCGGCACAATGCTGCAGGAAGAGATCGGCCGCCCCCGGGGGGGATTTCTTGGGCTGCCCGTCACCGGGGACTACCGCATTCTCCCCCTTCGGCATCACTAGGGCCGGCTGCTCTTTTCCAGCCCCCTTGTCCACCGCGACATCGCACCATCCGGGGAAGGCGGTCAACAGAAATGCCAGCGGGAGATATTTCAGGGGGTACATGGTTGCTCCGCTTCAATGCGATAGGCGGCATGACAGGCAATGCAATTATTCAACAGGACGGAGAGATCCATCAGAACCTGCTGGGTATCTTCCATCTGTTCCGCATCAAGCGCCAATTGATCGAACCGGTGATGGGTCCCCATCCCCAGTTCCTTGAACGCCAGCGGCAATTTACCCATGAGACTGACCGGTACCGCGCCGGCTGTCTGCATGCCCACAGCGCGGGCCGCCTTGACGATTCCAGGGGCATCCTTCTGGTTGGCCTTGTCGATAATAGCCTGAACGGCAGTCAAAAAGGCGCGCATCTCCGTAAGGACCAGGTCGCGTTCGCCGGGAGTCAGGATGATGGCTGTGCGTCCATCACTTGAGGGGCCTGTCTTGCCCTGAATCAGAAAGGTATAGGAAAGGGTCAGTGTGGCGATCAAAAAAAGGATCGCAAGGCCCCAGCCAAGCCGGCAACTACCAGTCATCAGACAATCCTCTGCTCCAACATGGGAATATTCTCGTTCTTGTTCTCACTCAAGCCGATCTCTTCATCGGTGAGATAACAACCCGGGTCCTCTGCCCAAAAATTACCGGTCAGCTGCCAGGCACGGGTGCGGCTGTTCCCCCCGCAGATGTCCAGGTAGCTACAGCGCGCGCAACGCCCCTCTAAAGGACGCCGTTTTTTCTTCAGGCCAGCCATGAGCGGATCGCTCTCGTCCCGCCAGATGGCCGAGAAGGGCCGGTCGCGCACATTGCCCAGATTATAGTCCCACCACATGGTGTCAGGGTGAACATTGCCCTGGTTGTCGATATTGGCCACATGGACACCGGAGGCGTTGCCGCCCCAGCGGCGGAGCATAGGAAGAATGCGGGCCAGCTTGTCCGGCTGGTTTTCCCTGATCCAGTGCAGCAGGAAGACGCCATCGGCATCGTTGTTGCCGGTGACGAACTCCTTCGGTTTGCCGCTCCGGATACTATTCCAGCAGGTATCGAACAGTAACTCCATGGCATACCGGGTGACGCGGAAGTGGGCATCACCGGCGCGGTTCCTATTGCCGCGACCGGCATAGTTGAGGTGCGACAGGTAGAATTTCTCGATCCCTTCTGCCTCCATCAGGTGCAGGAGCCCGGGCAGATCCGCCGCGTTTTCCGCCGTCAGGGTGAATCGGATACCGACCTTGACCCCCGCATCCCGGCACAGGCGGATGCCCCGCAGTGCCTCGTCGAAGGCCCCCTGGCGCCGGCGAAACCGATCGTGGGTCTCGGCGATGCCATCCAGGCTGATGCCGACATAATCGTAACCCACCGCCTGGATCGCGCCGATATTCTCCTCGGAGATCAGGGTGCCGTTGCTGGAGAGGGCGGTGTAGAAGCCCATGGCTTTGGCTTGCCGGGAGATGTCGAAGATATCCGGGCGCATCAGGGGCTCGCCGCCGGAGAGAATCAACACCGGCACGCCGAAGTCCTTGAGGTCCAGCATCACCTGGCCGACCTCCTCGCCGCTCAACTCCCCCTGGAAGTCCTTGTCGGCCGAGGTGGAATAGCAATGCTTACAGGTCAGGTTGCAGCGCCGGACCAGGTTCCAGATGACCACGGGGCCAGTCGGCGCCACCATCTGGTGGTGCTGGCCGCCGGAATCATCGGCCAATGATTTGAGAAACCGGGTCAGGCGAAACATCGCTCTCTCCTCGTCCAGGGCCATCCGCAGTCGGCGGGGGATTATTCACAGCCTATCAGGTCCTGAGACCGGTCTTCTTAAGGATGGCGGTGCTGAAGAGGGTGTCCTGGCCCCGGCAGCGGTCGCCCAAGAGTTCGGCGACGCATCTACCCTTGGCCCTCACCTCATCCCGATCCCTGCCATGCGCCATGGCAAACAGATTGTAGGGCCAGATGCCGGGATGGCGCGGCCGCTCATAGCAGTGACTAACAAAATCGAGGGCGCCAATGGCCTGGCCCGCTTCCTCCAGCACCTCATCGGGAACGTCCCAAACGGTCATGCCGTTTCCGCGCAGGCCGAGCTTGTAATGGTTGGGGAACGCGCCGATGCGGCGAATGCCGCCACTGGCCAACATCCCCTCCATCAGGTCGATTACCTCCCTGGAGGAGAGGCCAAGCGGCCGGCCTATGCATTCGAAGGGCGCCTCGACCAAGGGCAGCCCCTCCTCCGTGGCCTTGATGATTGCGCGGCTGATCTCATCGTTGAGGTCAACCGGTCGAATGGCGGGTTTCAATGGCAAGTCAGGCGCGGGTATGGTTTCAATCTGGCCGTCCTCACCCAGATGGAGCAGGAGCCCCAGGTAGAACTCCCGCTGCTTGGGGAAGTCAAGGACCCTGAGACCTGTCGCAGACTCGATATCGTCAATGCAATGGGCCACGCCACCTCCCGCAAGGGTGGAGATGACAAACCACATGTTGAGGGCATGGTCGCGCCGGTAATTGTGGGCCACGGCCGGCAGGGCGTTGACCTTGAGGGTAACCTCTTCGAAGCGATCCTCGGGCACGGCCATGGCTGCCAGGCTCAGTTCGCCCTTGATGCGCGAGGCGTCGTAGGAAGGGCCAAAACGGGTCAGGATGCCGCTCTCCAGCAGCCTGCGGATCATCTCCAGGAGTTCCGCTTCCGACAGGCCAAGTTCAGCCCCCATTATTTCGTAAGGTCGCGCCACCAAGGGGACATTGCCCTGGAATCGATTGATGAAGGCCCTCTCAAGGGCAGTTATAAAGGCGCTCATTTGAGAGGGTCCGGCTCATTCCTGAGCGAGGCGTAGCGTGCCCCGCGCTGTTTGAAGCAGCGGCGGCTGAACAACACCTCGAAACGCTTCTCGTCCAGGGCGCAATGATCGGCCAGGGTTTCGATCCGCGCCCGTACTTCGTCCTGACCCCGTCCGTGGATCATGGTGAAGAGGTTGTAGCGCCACTGCGGTAGACGGCGCGGCCGGCTGTAGCAGAGGGTGATGAAGGGGAAATGACTGAAGCAGCGGCCGATTTCAACAACCCGCTCATCGGGGATGTCCCAGACCACCATGGCGTTGGCTTTGTAGCCGAGCTGGCCATGGCGCACCACCACCCCCATGCGCTTGATCAGGTCGTTCTCCATCAGCAACTGGATGCGGTGGATAACCTCCTCCTCAGTGATGCGCAGTTGCTCGCCGATCTGGGCATAGGGTCGTGCCACCAACGGCAGACCGGACTCAATGGCCCGGATCAGGGCCTGCTGGACAGGATCGTCCAGCTCAGGCCGCCGCTCCCAGGGCATTTGGGATTCTCCCTCAGGCAGATGTGGAAAGACCTTCATGTCCATTGCAGCCGGAACCCCAGGTCGATGTGAAAATCATCGATCATCGGCAGATCGAGCACTTCAAGGCCGGTCAGCTCGGCAATCTGATGCAGCACCCTGTCCAGGTGCGCAGGGTTCGGTGCGGTCGCCACGAACCAGAGATTGAAGTGGTGCTCTCGTTCATAGTTGTGGTTCACCTCGGGAAAGGCACTGACCAGGGCGGCGACCTCCTCCAGCCGTTCGGCCTTCACGGCCATGGCGGCCAGAGTGCTTACGCCGAGGCGGTTAGGGGGAAACACCGGCCCAACCCTGCTGATGAGGCCGGTCTCCTGGAGCAGCCTCAGCCGCTCGATGACGACATCTTCGCCGACACCCAGGGATTGAGCCATCCTTGCGAAGGGCTGTGGCTCCAGGGGAAAATCACGCTGAAAATCGTTCAGAAGGGCCTGATCCAGGGAAGTGAGCTCATGGGGCTGCATCGTCCACCCCTAGAGCCCAATACGGTGGGCGCGGGGAGTCAGGAAGATGCCGCTCGGCTTCCTCGACTCGATGAGACTCTGTCTCTCATAGCTTGCCGTGTCATAGACGTGGATTTGGTCCAGATCGCGCACCGAGACCCAAACCTCGCCCCCGCGCGGCTCAAACTCCAGGTGCAGAACACCCTTGCCCGGCTCAAGGGTCTTTACGATCCGCTGATCCAGCGTATCTATGACCTGGATGTACTGGTTGTCAGGAAAGGCAAAGTTGACCCAGACATGACGTCCGCTGGGCTGGCCGACGACAAAAACGGGTTGCCCCCTGGCCGGGATGCGCTTTACTACCTGCCAGCTCGACATGTCCACCACCAGCACCTCATGACGCCCGACCGCCGGGAGGTAGGCATGGCCGCCCACCATGGCCCAGCCCTCCAGGTGTGGCATTTTGTAGACGGGAAGCTTCTCTTCACCCTTGCCGTAACCGGGCAGGATGCGCTTGACGCCGTTCTGGGGTTGCCAGAGATCCAGCAGGGCCAGCCCATCATCGCCGAACAGGCCGGCGATGTAGTAGCGACCGTCCGGGGTGATGATACCGTCGTAGGGATTGCGACCGATATCGAGGTATTTATCGACGACTGGCTTGGCCGGAGTGGAAAGATCGGCCACCCATATCTCGCCCGCGTCCCAGAGGCTGAACACGAAGCGGTTGCCGGGTGCGTCCACCAGGCCCACCACCTTGGAGAGTTTTCCCTTGGCAAATTCGGCCGGGATATCGGCCACTAGCTCCAGGGTGCGGGCATCGAAAACCTTCACGCCCCCCGGCGTATAATTGGAGACTGCCACCAGGGAGCCGTCCTGGGAGATGGCCCCGCCGATGCTGTTGCCTGACTGCACCACCCGGCCAACGATCTTGCGTTCAAGCATATCGACCTTGGTCAGCCCCCCGTCGCGTCCAAACACGTAGGCGAACCGCTCATCGCGGGAGAAAACGGCCGAGGCGTGTGACAGATCGCCGAGGCCCGAGATTTTCGCCAGGATGCTGTTGCCGCTGGTCTCGATCAGTTGCAGGCTGCCATGTTCGCGCTCGACGATGATGCCCAGGTCACCCGTGGCGCGCGGGCCCGGTCCCTCGGCATGGGCTACCCCAAGCCAGAGCAGGGCAGTAGCAATCCGGAAAGCAGTTCTCATGGCAACTCTCCCGTCTTCAGGCCTTGCGCCAGCCACATCGCCTCGGCATCGCTGAGAAAGGGGCGCCAGGGTGGCATAGCCGTCCCAGGACGGCCATGGACAATGGTCATAGCGAGTTGTTCTGGCGTGAATGGCTTGAGGCGCTCGGGGGTCAGAGAGGGGCCGAGCCCGCCTTGCAACGTCAGGCCATGGCAGGAGCCGCAATCATGCTTGATAAGCTGCCTCAGCTCCTGTTGTCGTGCCTCGTCCGCCAGGGACTTCCCAGCCGACAGAACGAGGAGAAAAGGCAGAATTTTCGAGAAAAAGGATAGGGCCGGCACTTCTCTCCCCCAATAATCTATTAGGAACTACGGTGACACTTTACTAAATACACCTGATAGGGATGAGGTGTATTTAGTAAAGTGTCACCGTAATTCCAGGCCGACCTAATGGCTTTGATTTTCATCAAGCGATACAGGGCTACTCCACATGGACGGTCCCGGTCATTTCCGGGTGGGGGCCGCAACGGTAGGGGTATACCCCGGGGGCCGGGAAGCTCTTTTCATAGCTGTCTTCCGGGAAAAGATAGTCCGACTCGGGCCAGTCTTGGCTTTCGAACAAGACGCTGTGGTGCTGGCGCTTCTCGCGATTCACCCAGCGCAGGCTGTCTCCCGCCTTGATATGGACCTCCTGTGGCTCGAATCGGAATTTCTGGATGACGACCTCATGGGTCTCTGCACCAAGGGCAGGCAAGGCCAGTGACCAAATCAATCCAACTATCACCAGCCATTGCCGCCCGTTCATCGTTACTGCCCCTTGACGTTAATTTCCGCCGCCTCGTCGTCGAGCCCCAGCTTATACCCAAGGGATACGTGGTGGAAGCGGCCATTGCTATAGTCGTCATGGATGGCGAATCCAAAGTTGTAGAGTTGCCCTGGCTCGATGGACACATCGCCCGGCTTGTCCGATTTCAGCGCCCGCTTCAGGACCAAAATCCACTTGTCGCCCTGTTCGCTTGCGTCGGCCTGGAAGCCCTGCCCCCCCAGCATGTGCCGCTGATCAAGGATGTAGCCGTCCTCTGACTCGCCCTTGCCCGATTTGTAGCGCAGCAGGTCCATGAATTTACCGGCCTTGAGGGCGGCTTCGATATCACCTGGCGGCAAGAGCTTGTCCCAGCCGCCCCGCTTCTTGCCCTCCTTGCCTTTGATCTCAAGCTCGCTACGGCTCTCCTTCAGATATTTTGTCACACCGCCCGACAGATCCAGGCCGAGCCCGGAGGCACCGCCCAGCGCGGCCTGATCGGGTGCATCCGGCATCTTGCGGGCATCGTGGTGGCAGGTCTGCCAGCAGCCGGCGCGATCGGCGTACTCGACGCCTTCGTCGCCCTTGTCATAGGCGAGCATTATGGCCAGCTTCATGGAATTATCCGGGTCCATCTTGCCACCCTCCACGAAGGGAACGGGGACATGGGCCGTCTGCTCCCACTCGAAGCGCAGATAGAGATCGCCGCCCTTATGGACACCCTGGACCTTGACGGGGATGCCGGGGCGCTTGCCGGGGATTGGTGTCGTCTCGGCCTTCTCCCCGCTGACCATCTTGGCGCCCATGTCGGCCGCCTCTTTGTCATGGCAATCGGAACAGCGGTCACCGCTATTGAAGGGCCTCGCGCCGCCATGGTCGCGGCCATTCATGACCCATTCGAGCGAGGTTTCGCCCGGATAAAAGAGGGTGATGGTCCGATCCGGCACGGCTGACCAGTCGACATCGAAGCCAGCCGCGCCACCCTTGGCCGCTGTAACAGTGGCAACGGCCGGGGCTGCGCCAGCTTCTACCGAAGCCTGGGCGGGCTGATGCTGGGCCAATGCCTTCTCCACGGCCTGCTTGATACGTTCTTGTTCAGCCTGCTTGGCCTGTTCCTGTTCGGCCTTCAGTTTCTCGGCAACCTCGGCCTCCTTGGCCTCGACCCGCCTCAGGCCCTCAGTGTACATTTCTGGCACTGGGCGCACGTAAATGGGCCAGGGCTTCTCCAGCTCTTCCATCTCCTGCTCGGCGAGTTGCTTGCGCACATCTTTGTGGGCGATGCCCTTGTGGCAATCGATGCAGGTCTGGCCGGTCTGCATGGCATTGAGGTGCTGCTTGCGGGCGCGTGGCCGTTGGAATTCGGGATTCATCGATTCCAGGTTGTGGCAGTTGCGGCACTCGCGGGAATCGGTCTGTTTCATCGTTGTCCACACCCGCTTGGCCATTTCCAGCCGGTGTTCATTGAATTTCTCAGGGGTACCCACCGTTCCCATGATCTTGTGGAAGATCTCTTTACTCGCCTGAATCTTGCGCACCATCTTGTGAATCCAGGGGTCCGGCACGTGGCAGTCGGAACAGACAGCCCTGACACCCGTGCGGTTGGAATAGTGGATGGTCGGTTTGTATTCTTGGTAGACGTTGTCGTGCATCTCATGGCAACTGGTGCAAAATTCCAGGGTGTTGGTCGCCTCCATGGCCGTGTTGAATCCGCCCCAGAAAATGATCCCGACGACGAAGAAGATGATGGCGCTGCCGACCGTGGCGCCCCAGAGGATTCGTCGGGAAAAAAAGTTCGGTTTCTTGGGTAGTTCCGCCATGTTGGTCGCTCCGCCTGTTCGGTTATGCTGCCGTCTGTCACGTCTGTTGGGAAAGAAGGAAAGGGGTGGGCATGGATCCAGGATCCATGCCCACCCAACTCTAGCTGCCTGGATTAGGCTGCCAGGGCTATCAGGTCACGTGCTCGGACCTGTTGGTGACATTGAACTTGCCGGTGGGGGCAAAGAAGCCCTTGATGCGCGTCTTCTCTTCCAGGGTATTGGCGTCGTAGATCACGATCTCCCCGTTGGGTTTCTTGGAGTCCTTCATGTTCCAAACCGACACCCAGACCTCTGAGCCGTCTGCGTTGAACTCGATATGGACGCCGGCATAGCCCGGCTTATCGGTTACGCGAATTCTCTTGGCGATCTTGCGGCTCTCCTTGTCGAGAACATTGATGGTCTGTTGTACCTCTGGCTCCGGATGCTTGGTCTGGTCACCCCAGACGTACTTGCTCTTGGGATGGGTACGCAGGAACAGGCCGGGGCCATCAGTCTCGGTCTCGTAGCAGATCTTCCATGCCTTGTCCGCATGACCATTGGGATCGTTGCCCCAGACGGTGAACTTGCCTACGCCAAGATGCACGGTACCCGCCACGGGGCCGCACTGAGGATCATTCCAGTTGGCGCCGGGACCGGGATGAGGCAGCTTGGCCACGTCGATCATGGCCTCCAGCTTGCGCTCCTTGGTGTCCACCACCACCATCTTGTTGGAGGCGTTGGCGGCGATCTGGAAGTAGCGGCCGGTGGGATCGAAGAAGCCGTCGTGCAGGAACTTGGCTGAGTCGATCTTCTCGATGCGCAGGTTGGCAATGTCAGAGTAGTCGACCTGCCACATCTGGCCCAGCTCCTTCATCGACACCAGGACCGATTTCTCGTTGGGGGTGTCGTAGACGGCAGCCACGCGCGACTCGTTGACGTACTCGCCATCGACATTGACCCCGCGGGTTGACACGACCTTGACGGGTTCCATGGTGTGGGCGTCAACGAAAACGAAGTGCGGAGGCCAGTATCCGCCGGCCACGGCATATTTGCCGTCACCGGTCACCGCTACGTCGCGGGCGTCGTAGGCGACCTTGGTCTCGGCCACCAGCATCTTGTCCGGCATCTGCCAGAGGTCGATCTTGTTCAGCTTGCCGTCACGGCCCATGGTGAACCAGAATCGGCCAACATCATCAGGGTTTTCGGGATGCGCCGCATTGGAGTGCTCCAGCGCCTTGATCACATGCACCGCGTAGCCGGTGGGGATGTGGGCGATAATCTCCTTCTTGTCGCCATCCACGACGGCGACCTTGCCGACATCGCGTTCGATGACCACGAAGAAGTTCTTCCAGTTGCGGCCGTGCAACGGCTTGGTCGGATAGTCCTTGGGATCGACATATACCTTGGTGTTGGCCTTCATCTGCGCCAGGGACATCTCGGGCGGAATCGGCGCCGGCATCTGGATGTAGGTCGAAATCAGCTTGACCTCATCTGGGGAGAGGATGTCGCTGAAGTTGTTCATGCCGCCCTCGGTCCCCTGGCTAATGACCTTCTCCAGGCGCTGCTGGCCCAGCTTGAGGGTGCCGCCCTCGGAGACCTTGCCGGTCTTGGGATCCTTTTTGGTCCAGGCGGGCTCAAGACTCTTGCCGGTGGCACCCTTGCGCAGTGTGCCGTGGCAGCCGGCGCAGTGCTGGAAGTAGATGGTCTTGCCCTTTTCAAAGTCCTCCGGCGAGAGGGTCGGACCCTCAGCGGATACGGCAGAGGCGCCGCCCGCCAGGGCGATCCCAATCGCCAAGCTCAACGTACTTAGTCCAGTTCGAATCTTCATCATGGTTGTAATCCCCCGTAGGTTCTGACCGAAGTCACTTATGGATGCCTGGGCGCAACACGAAACGGCCCACGCATCGTCCAGCTCCAACCCTATTCCATCCGTATTCCGGGGCTTTGATAATTATCAAGTTTCTAAAAATCGCTAACGGTTAGCTTCCATAGGGAAGGGATCGCCCCGACAATTGCCCCGGCGAACCCCGCAACCGGTCGGTTCACACCCTGGTAAACCTTGGAATCACAACACACAAAGGTGTCCTGATGAAGCAAAGTGTCAGTATGTTGCTGCTCTCCCTTAGCCTGGGCATTCTGCTTGTAGTGGATATCATGCTGTTCGCGGCCCTGGGCATTCCGAGCCCCATCCCCTGGATCGTGCTGGCTGCCATCATCGCCATACCCTACATCAGCTCTCGCATGGAGAAGCGCCGCTTCGTGTCCTGGGATGATGGCTATTCGGTTGGTATCGAGGCGATCGATAACGACCACCGCAAGCTGCTGAACCTGATCAACAATCTCCAGGCCGCCGTGCATTACCATACGGGCACGGACTTCGAAAACCAGGCGCTGAATGAGCTGATCGACTACACGGTATTTCATTTCGACCGCGAGGAAGGGCTGATGCAAAAACACGGATTTCCCGGTTTCGAGGCGCATAGGCAGATACACGAGGCGATGATCGCTAAGGTGCAAGGCTTCGTGGAGGAGTATCAGCAGCAGGGTGCAGATGCGCTGGAAAAACTGGCCGAATACCTGAAGGCCTGGCTGGTAAATCACATCAATGGTACGGACCAGGAATACGGTCCCTATCTGCGGTCGAAAGGGGAGAAATAATCCCGCCCGATTTATCCCTACATCTCCCCGACCCGCGCGGGCATCGGGGCGGCGGGGAGAAACCAGCCGCCCATGACATCCGCCAGGCGCACCACCTCGCCAAACACCAATAGTACAGGAGCGGCCATGCCCGCCTCCCTCACCTCTGAGGCCAAGCGGTCCACTCGACTGGTCAGACAGTAGTGGTCGGGGGTGGTGCCGTTCTGGATGGCGGCAGCAGGGGTCTCCCCTGGCATGCCGGCCCGCATCAGTCCGTCGGTAATCCGCTCGATGTTCGATAGCCCCATGTAGACCACCAGGGTTGATTCCGGCCCTGTCAGTGCGCTCCAATCGAGGTCAAGGGGTTCGTCGTCGCGGAAGTGTCCGGTGGCGATATGGATAATCCGGCTCATGCCCCTGTGAGTCAGGGGAATCCCCGAGTAGGCTGTGCAGGCAGCGGCCGCAGTGATGCCGGGGACAACCTCGAAGGCCACCCGCCGCTCCCCCAGGAATTCTGCCTCCTCGCTGCCTCGCCCAAAGATGAAGGGATCGCCGCCTTTCAAGCGGACGATGGCGGGATAGCGTTTCGCCAGGTCGTATAGCAGTGGATTGATCTGATCCTGGGGGACGCAATGCCGCCCTGCCGCCTTGCCGACTGACCAGCGCTTGGTCTTTTCGGGGATCAGCGCCAGGATCTCGGCCGAAACCAGACGGTCATAGACCACCACATCCGCCGACCTGATAAGGCGCAGGGCCTTTACCGTCAACAGATCCGGATCTCCCGGACCTGACCCGACCAGATACACTTTACCCAACTGACTCATGCCGCACCCTGATCCTAAATTCTCTTGGCCAACGCTAGTGAGGGGCGGGCTCAGGCGCCTTGACAATGATCAAACGGCTTGACCCATCCGGCCCGTCTCCGAAAGGCATGATTTTTATCAAGGAGGCAGCCATGGCAGCGTGAATACTGGTGCGAATCAGCGCCAATTTCAGGAATAGGAGAGACCATGAATATCTCGGAAATCATGACGCAGGATCACCGAGACTGTGACGAATTCTTTTTCCGCCTCGAATCCTCCGCCCAGAAGAAGGACTGGACTCGCTGTTCCGGGGAGACTGACCGTTTTATCGAGTCCATGCAGAAACACTTCGCCATCGAGGAGGAAAGGCTATTTCCCGCCTTTGAAAAGGCTACCGGCATGACGCAGGGACCCACCGCCATCATGCGGCAGGAACATATCCAGCTGCGGGGCCTGCTGGACGAATTACAGGAGTCAGTCATTGCCAGGGATCGCCGTGCGGTCGGGGGGGTATGCGAGACCCTGCTCATCATGATGCAGCAACACAACCTCAAGGAGGAGAACATCCTTTACCCCATGATGGATCAGACCCTGGACCCGGAAATACAGTTGCACCTGGAGAGAGGGCTGGCTGGCGCCGCATAGGTTGAAATGGAACGGATACTAGACGTTAGCACACTGGAAGCACCAGAGCCCCTGGAGCGGATACTGGATGGGCTTGCTGAGATGTCGCCGGGGGATTGGCTCAGGGTGCTGCATCGGCGTGAACCCTACCCCCTTTACAACATGTTGAGAAACATGGGCTATAACTGGTCCGCCTTGCCCGGAACGATCACCGCGATCGAGATCCTGATCTGGCCGGAGGGACAGGAACCTCCGCCGGGGGCAGAGCTGTGCTGAACACGGCGGGCCTCAGTCTGGATCAGGCCCCGCCGGTACAGGTACCCCTCCGTTTTTTTCTGGCCGCACCCTTTCATCTCCTCATGGCCGGCATCATCATTGCCCTGACGGGGGGTGACCTGGGGTCGCGGTGGGCGCCATCCATCCTGGCCTCGGTCCACCTCGTCGCCCTTGGATTCATGTCGCAGATCATGCTTGGCGCTCTGCTCCAACTGCTGCCGGTCATTGCGGGCCTCTCACTGCGCTGGCTGGAGCAAAAAAGCTTCCTGTTGTGGCTGTTGCTGAATCTCGGCGTACCCCTCATGGCCCTGGGGTTCCTATTGGGTCATTTCCATCTGTTGGCCTTGGGCGCATCCCTGGTCAGCCTCGCAGCAATCCCCTTTATCCTTGTCGCGCTCCTCGGTTTACTGCGGCTGGGCACATTGAGCTTCACCCTTAAGGGCATTGCCTTTGCCCTCGGCATTTTTTTGCTGGCTATTTGCTACGGCCTGTTTCTGGTTGCAGTCCTTAACAATTGGCTACAGACGGATCATCTCATTGATCATGTCGATACCCATGCCACCCTGGCCCTGGCCGGTTGGCTGTGTCTCCTGGTCATGTCCCTCGCCCTCCAGTTGGTGCCGCTCTTTTTTGTCACAGGCGAATTCCCTGGTTGGTTTGGGCGGGGAGTTGCCTACATGGCCCTCGCCCTATTATTGCTGTTGCCACTCCTTGTCATGATGGAATGGGATAGATCACTAGCACTATATCTTCTGGCCCTGATGGCTCTCACCTATGCCACGCTGTTTATCCGGCAATTGCTGAGACGGGGTCGCAAGACGCTGGACCCGGTTATCTTTTATTGGCATGCGGCGGCAGCGAGTCTCTTTCTGGCTGGACTCTCCCTGCTCATTGGCGGTCAAGGGGAAGTTGCTGCGGCCCTTGTCTTATTGGGGGTGGGGGTGGTGATGCCAAGCGGGACCCTGCTCAAGATCATTCCCTTCCTGAGCTGGTTTCAATTGCAGAACAGGCAAGCCCTTCTGGGTCGGTTCGTTATCAGAGTCCCGCATATGAACAGCTTCATCGACGCTAAAAGCCCATGGCTGCTGCTGATCTTGTTGATACTGCTGTTACCCGGCCCCATTCTCGCTATGCGCGGCATCGCTAACGCCGGTTTGCTTAGTGGTCTCCTGCTGATGGCCTGCGCTCTGTTGCAAATACGCATGTTCGGCGGGGCCTATGCCCTTTTCCTCCGCACCGACAAAAAGATCCTTGAGGCTCAGGACAGCGCCGGCTCCGGCTAACGATCGTGGGGCGATTGAGCCGCCCCATGGGGGCGAGGCGGCCTTCATCATCCGGGGTGGCTCGACTCGCCCCTTGATCGTTAGGCTGTTAGGCGTCGAGCAAGAATAACTTGAACATCTTGCATCTCGTCTTCAGGCCACATTTGGCCGATCTTCAATCGATCTGTTTCGCGGCAGAGCCGCTCCCACCGCTGTGGGAGCGGCTCTGCCGCGAAAATAGGCGGTTTTGCTCAATCAGATCGACCAAATCCGACCTAAATCTGAGCGCGATATTGTCCAACTTATTTCCGGGCAGCTCCTAAATCCGAGCGCAATATTGCTCAAGTTATTCTTGCTCGACGCCTTAGATGACCTGGGTCCGGGTCCCCGGAAAATATCTCTATCGGCCGGCGAGTCTCTGGGATAAAATCCCGCTGATTCAGTCTATTTACTCCATAAGTTAAGTTCGATTATTAAGTAAAGCCCGGACATTTCTCCCGCATGCCAAGTAATACCCCCCGTTTTGTCAGCAGGACACTGCTGCCCTCAAGCCTCTTCCTCGCGCTGGCGCTGGCACCGAACCCGGCCCAATCGACAATGCCCGCCTGGCGGCAGCCTTACAAATCCACCCTGAACCCCGCTGCAAAGCACTTCGCCCGCAATCAACTCAGCCTTTTCAGACGATTCTTGGACAGCTCCCTGCGCGGGGATGGCAAGAAGGTCTTTCTGCAGGTCGCAGGGGCTGTCCGGAACAATGTCGGCTGGCGTAATGATCTGGGCCGGAACGCCTACAATGAGGCATTCAGGCTCTCATATCCCTTCGTCAAGACGGTTGAGCTGGAAGGGATGCCCAACATCATTCTACTGATGCCATACCTGGAGTCCCAGTGGAACGGTCATGCGGGGGAGAGGGCCAGGGATTATGGCTACTGGCAATTGGGACGGTACGTCGTGGAGGAGATTCAGTCTCTTGATTACGCCCCCACAGAGCTTAAAAAGAACCACCCCGACAGGATTCGTTCGGATGCCTCCCTGAGCACCAAGGCTGCTCAGATCCACTTGCGCCGCTACTGGTATTATTTCGCCAAGGTCCGTAATTTTCCTGATTCTGATGCTTGGCTGTTCGCCATCACGGCCTACAACTGGGGTTCGGGCAACGTAAAACGCATGATTGCCGAGATGGAGTCCAAGGGCATCGCCGTAAATTTCTCGAATTTCTACCACTACCTCCACGCCATCCAGCAACGCAACCCTAGCGACAAGTCCATGAAGGCAGCCGTGGAGTACCTCCCCAACCTTTGGAGCATCGTGCAATTGATCGTCGCAACGAATTGATTGGGGTCTCGGGATATTCAGGGCCGCAGCAGGTGCAATTGCCTGCCCAACAGCCCACAATCAGCATTAATATCAATCCATACATCCTTGTATCTGCGCTAGATATTGTATTTTTGTCCTTTCGGGGTTAGGATTAGATCTACCTTCAGGCAACAGCAATCTTCCATTTCGGTGACTACCCCATGGGCATCGCATACATCGAAGCACAAGAACGCATCCAGATTGGGATGTCCGACACAAGCATCCTTTATTACGACATGAGCGGCGGTACCTTGAAACGATGTCGGGAGCGGGTGCTGGAAAGGTTCGCCCGGCGTGCCCCACTCAAGGACCGGTCGGGTGAGGTTTCAAGTCGCTGGCGTCAGGACCGTATCGCTGAGCTGAAGTCCATCATGCAGCGCTCCCACCCTGATAAAGCCTCTGCCGACATCCTTACCTTCAAGACTGCGAAGGAGGAGTTGGCCCGACTGAGAATCAACAGGGCAGAGTAAAGAATGCATGGCCATTATCGAGAGTGATGTGGAACTGCTTATCCCTAACCAAATCGCTCGGAAAAGCGCAAATACCCTTGATTTCCTGTATCCTTGCGCTTCATGAGCAAACATCACCTGACCCAAGTCACTTTCGACAGCCTCGTCATCGATCCTGAAATCCTCCAAGGCATCCACGAGGCCGGCTTTTACAACTGCACACCTATCCAGGCCCTGTCACTGCCTATCGCCCTTGCCGGCCATGACGTAGCCGGCCAGGCCCAGACCGGCACCGGCAAGACCGCCGCCTTCCTGATCGCGGTATTTCAGCGACTGCTCGGCACGGAACCTGATCCCTCCCACCCCAGGGCAGTCATCCTGGCCCCGACCCGGGAATTGGCGGTGCAGATCCATAAGGACGCTGAAGTGCTGGGCAAGCACTGTGGCCTCCGCATCGGCCTGGTGTACGGCGGCTCGGATTACGAGAAGCAGCGCGAGATGGTCAAGGCGGGCTTGGACGTGCTGATCGGAACCCCCGGCCGGCTGATCGACTTCCACAAGCAGCACCTTTTCAACCTGAATCATGTCCAGGCTGTGGTGTTGGACGAGGCCGACCGCATGTTCGATCTCGGCTTCATCAAAGACATCCGTTTCCTGCTCCGGCGCATGCCGCCGCCCCACAAGAGGTTGGGCATGCTCTTCTCCGCTACCCTCTCCTACCGGGTGACGGAGCTGGCCTACGAGCACATGAACAACCCCCGAAGCCTGGTGGTTGAAACCGAGAATGTTACTGCCGACAGGGTGCTGGAGTGCGCCTACATGGTGGCCAACGAGGAGAAGATCCCGCTGTTGATCGGCCTGATGCGCCACTCGGAACTCTCGCGCACCATCGTCTTTGTCAACACCAAGCGCACCGCCGACAAGGTCTGGGGCTATCTGGAAGGCAACGGTATCCCCGCTGCAATCCTTTCCGGCGACGTGCCCCAGCAGAAGCGGCTCTCCCTGTTGAAAAAATTCCAGCAGGGAGAGGTCAAGGTTCTGGTGGCAACTGACGTGGCCGCGCGCGGCCTCCATATTCCCGATGTCAGCCACGTCATCAACTACGACCTGCCGGACGACTGCGAGGACTATGTCCATCGCGTCGGCCGCACCGCGCGCGCCGGGGCCTCCGGCGACGCCATCAGCTTTGTCTGCGAGACCCACGCCTTCTCCCTGCCCGACATCGAGGCATTCATCCGCCACAAAATCCCGGTGAAACCGGTCGAGGGCCGACTGCTGGCCGAGATATCGCGCGATAGCCTGGTGCGCCGCGAGGCATTCCACCCCTCCCAGGAAAGAAGGGGTGGCGGTGACACCCGTCGGCGCCAGCCTCGCAGGTCAGCCTGATACCCGAGACCCGTGACCAAATCCCAGTCCAGCGTCCCTATCGACGCGACCCTGTACCCGGAGGGACGGCTGGATATGCTGTCCCGGTTCGAGGTCGATCATTTACTCGACCACAGCCAAGGCAGCATCTACCAACTCTTCCGTAGCTGCTCCCTCGCCGTGCTCAACAGCGGAGGCGATATCGATGACGGCAAGGAGCTACTCGAACGCTTTCACGACTTCGACATACGGGTGGTGCAGGAGGAGCGCGGCATCAAGCTGGAGCTGAATAATGCACCACCAAAGGCGTTCGTCGATGGCCGGATAATCAAGGGCATCAGCGAGCACCTGTTCACGGTCCTGCGGGATGTCATCTTCATCCATGACGAGATCGACCAGAGCCTCAGATTCGATCTCAGCCATTCCAGCGGAATCACCAACGCCGTCTTTCACATCCTCCGGAACGCCAACATTCTGCGTTCGACCGCGCAACCCAGCCTGGTGGTCTGCTGGGGCGGACACGCCATCCCCCGCAACGAATACGACTACACCAAAGAAGTGGGATACCAGATGGGCCTGCGCGGGCTGGATATCTGCACCGGTTGCGGCCCCGGCGCCATGAAAGGCCCCATGAAGGGTGCCACCATCGGCCATTCCAAGCAGCGCATCTGTGGCGGGCGCTACATCGGTATCTCAGAGCCGGGAATCATTGCATCGGAACCCCCCAACCCCATAGTCAATGACCTGGTCATCATGCCGGACATCGAGAAGCGGTTGGAGGCCTTCGTGCGCGTCGGCCACGGATTTCTGGTCTTCCCTGGCGGCGTGGGCACGGCGGAGGAAATCCTATATCTCTTGGGGATACTGCTCCATCCCGACAATGCCGACATGCCATTCCCCCTGGTCTTCACGGGCCCGCACAGGGCCAGGGGCTATTTTCAGCAGATTGATGCGTTCATCGGCGCTACCCTTGGCGCCCAGGCCCAGGGGCTTTATCGCATCATCATCGACGATCCGGTGGCGGTCGCCCGTGAAATGGCCGAGGGCGTCAAGCGCGTGGAGGCGTTTCGGCAAACCCAGAACGACGCCTTCTACTTCAACTGGAAGCTGCGGATCGACCTGGAATTTCAGAAACCCTTTGCCCCTACCCACGAAAACATGCGAGGCCTTCCGCTGCACAGGGAACAGCCCGGCCACCTGCTGGGTGCCAACCTACGTCGCGCCTTCTCGGGCGTGGTGGCAGGAAATGTGAAGGAAGAGGGTATCCGCGCCGTGGAACGCCAGGGGCTTTACGAGATCTGCGGGGATCCGGAAATCATGGAGCGGATGGACGAACTGCTCGCCTCCTTTGTCGCCCAGCAGCGGATGAAGCTGCCGGGCAGGAAGTATCAGCCCTGCTATAGAATCGTCCGGTAAGGCGTCGAGCAAGAATAACTTGAGCAATATTGCGCTCGGATTTAGGTCAGATTTGGTCGAACCGATTGAGCAAAACCGCAGGCGTAGCAGTGCTACGTCGAGGAATTTGCGATTGAGGTCGGCCAAATGTGGCCTGAAGACGAGATGCAAGATGTTCAAGTTATTTCTGCTCGACGCCTAAAAACTACCGGATCGGCATCACCTTGGAAAAATCCTGTACGGCGGGAAATTCCTGGGTCTCGTGCGGCGGCAGCTTCGAATCGGGCCTTAGTGCCGCCAGCAACCAGCGAATACCGTAGCTACGGGCGGAGCGCAGCATAGACAGGCTGTCGTCCACGAACAGGGTGCGCTCCGGATCAAAGGGCTCCAAATGTTGCAGCCTGTGCCAGAAGGCCTGCTCCTCCTTGGCATGGCCCAGGTCGTGAGCGCAGACGATGTTATTGAAATAGCCCTGGAGCCGGGTCTTCTCCATCTTCAGCCGTAGCGACTTCTGGTGGGCGTTGGTCACCAGCACAGCCCGCTTTCCCGCCTCGCGCAGCCCCTCGAGAAAATCGATCACATGGGGATGGACCGCGATCAGGTGACTGACCTCCTCCTTCAAGAGGGCGATATCCAGCTCCAATTCCCGGCTCCAGTGATCGACACAGTACCACTCCAGGGTCCCCTGGATATTGTTGTAACGACCGAGCAATTCCCGCTTGGCCTCCGCCAACACCATCCCGCGCGCCTCCGCGTATCGCCGGGGTACATGTTCAAGCCAGAAGTGATTGTCGAAATGGAGGTCAAGCAGGGTGCCGTCCATATCGAGCAGCACCGTATCGATTTCACGCCAGTTGATCATGGAAGTGGGTTCTCGGGTTCGGTAAGGGGGTAAACTCTACACAGGATGTAACTATTCAGATCGCCCCAAAAGCCGGGCGACCTGAATAGTTACCACAGGATTTACTTACAAGACAGCATTCGCCACCAAAACCATGCCGACACCCCCCAAGATCCACAAGACCGAGCTCATTGCCAACACCGGTATCTTTCGCGTCCAGGCATTGGATCTGGAGTTCTCCAACGGCGCCACCCGGCGCTATCAGCGCATCCTCGGCTCACCGGAGGGGGCGGTACTGGTGGTGCCCCTGTTCGATGCGGAGACCATTCTCCTCATACGCGAATATGCCGCCGGCATGGACCGCTACGAACTGGCCTTTCCCAAGGGGCACATCGAACCCGGCGAGACGGCAGAACAGGCCGCCGACCGCGAGATCCAGGAAGAGACCGGCTACGGGGCGCGCATCATCGAACCGCTCCACTCCGTTACCCTCGCCCCCGGCTACCTGCAACACACCACCCACATGCTGGTCGCGCGTGATTTATACGAAAACCGCATCGAAGGGGACGAGCCCGAGTTCATCGAAGTCATCCCCTGGCGCCTGGCGGACAGCCACATTCTACTGACCCGCCCCGACTTTACCGAGGCACGGTCGATCCTGGCCCTTTTGCTGTTGAAACAGCGGTTGGGCATGGAGTAACCGGCCGACCGTCGACGCGGGCGCATCGTTTCTCCAGGCAAGAGCCTTGTGGTTCAGGGATGAACCGCACAACGAGGCCCGGCCGGCCTTGATAACCGATCAGCGGCAAAAGGTCCGCATATAGTCCTCGATCTGCCGGCGCCGTTGCCGCATCTGTTCCCCAGCGCTTGCCTTGTAGCCGTGCCGTAGTTTCCATTGCAAGGTCTCCAGTTGCTGTCTCTTGGAAAAGCAGGCCCGGTCGTTTTGTTTCCGGGCCTTCTGCATGTAGCTCCTTGGGCGGTGGCGGGGTACCTTATCGAGACCCAGGTCCAGCTTAGGCAGGGCGCGGGTGCCGATCCGGTAATCCTTGACCCTGATCTCAGTGGATGCCCCTTCGGCACAGGGCGATTCCTGAAAGCTGGCACCCGCCGGCGTTTCACAACGGTAGATGGCCGCTTGGACGGGGAAGGCCAGGGCGAGGGAAAGGATGATAAGAAATGAACGCATGGCTGGCCTCCTTATGGGTAATATTCCTGCCGTCCCTCCAGCGGAAAGGAAATGTCCGCCTGGCCTATTCCCGGTGGTGGGCAGCGGGCCTGACAGTCGCTCAGGTCTCACTCACATCCGGCCTGCCGAACAGCGCCAAGACCCGATCCGTCAGGAGATTGGTGGCTGGAGACCGGGCGAGAGCCATCAATAGCCAGAGCATCCCCAGTGGAATGAACAGTACCTGGATAATGAACAGGGCAACGTAGAGGGTCGTCAGGTTCAACAGGGAGCTGATGATGCTCTCTGCATTTTCCAGAACGCGGGAAAATGCCTGTTTGGTCTTCTCTATCCCGGTCCCTACCGCCCCCGTCAGGGAGGAGAAGAAGCCCCTTTCCCCCCCTGGCTCCATCCTGCTCATCTCGTTGTAATCCGAGGAGATCACCGAGAGGCTCCTTACTGATTCCTCAATCCTGGCCTTGAACAGGTTGTCGTAGAGGTAGTCGTTGACCAGGGAGGAGATCGGCAGCAGGAAGCGCAAGACTATCAGGAAATAACAAAACCGTACCGCTAGGCGGAGCAGGGGATTGGGCGCACGCAGATTCAGCCAGAGGGCGGGAATAAAGAGAAGAATCAGGGCCGCAACCAGTTTGAAGCTGAAGGCCGCGCCCAATTCAAAGCCGATCTTCTGGATGCCCAGGGAGACGATGGCCATGACGATGACGGAGGAGAGCCGCTCGGTCATGTCGTCGATGGGGTCGAGTATCTGCCCCGCCGCGATGGTCAGACCGACGCCAGCAGGCGAGACATTGACCTCAGATTCCTTGAGTACTGAGACGACAGCGTTCACCCCTCGGGTGGTCGCGTAGGCCAGGGTTGCAGATTTGAGCGTTCCGGTGAAGTAGGCGTTTGACTCTTTGTCTACGAAAGGAATCTCGACAAAGGATGCCAGATAAAGGCCGATGCTGATCAGAAGAATCAGCAGGCTGAGCATTAACTTTTTCATCCTAGAATCCTCGTTTTCACCAGGGAGAGCCTAAACTCGAATATTCATACCGTCGGCAAGCGAGTAATAGTAAGCGCGCAGACCGGGGACAAGGCCCGCCAGCAGGCCGGCCAGGACCACAGCGGCCATCAGCAAACCTTCCCTTGAGCCGGGTGGGTTCAGGGGCATATAGAGCCCCAAACGGCTTTGAATGAGGGGCTGGGCAAACCAGAGCAGGGCGTAGAGCAGCAGCAGCCCGGCCAGAATTCCCGAGAGGGTGAGGAAGAGGGATTCACCTACTACCAGCAGCAGAATTTGCCAAGGGTTCGCCCCGAGGGCGCGCAGTATCGCCATCTCCCGCCGCCGTTCGTTGAGGGCGCTCAGCATCAGGCTCAGCATACCGACAAGCCCCACCAGAACCACCATGGCGGACATGGCCATCAGGGCCTTCTCAGCCAGGGCCATCATGCCCCACAGTTCACCCAGGGCGACGCCGGGCAAGACTGCCGTCAGGGGTTCCTGGGGGTATTCATTGATGTGGCGTTGCAGGTTGAAGGTGGCGATCTTCGATTTCAAGCCGACCAGGAAGGCGGTGATATCGTCCGGTTCCTTTGCCAGTTTTGCCGCCATGGCGGGTGAGAGATTCAGGCCAGGAACCGGGGCGCCGCCTTGCCAGCCGACATGGATCGCGGTAATGCCTTGCAGAGAGACGAAGAGGGATCGGTCTACTGGGGTTCCGGTCGGCGCTAGAATCCCGGTCAGGCGGAAGGGCTTGTCCCCATGCTCGGAGAAGCTCAGGTTTCCCGCTCCATGGGCAATGACGATCCGTTGATCCAGGTGGTAGCCGAGGGTCTTCGCCACCTCGGACCCGGCCACCGCCTCATAGACCCCGTCGAAGGCCCTGCCATCGGAGAAGGTCAACGGACGCTTGGCGCCGTATTTGTAGTGGGTAAAGAAATCGACGCTGGTGCCTACCACCCGATAGCCCCGATGGGAATCCCCCAGGGAGATGGGGATGGTCCAGGCCACCTTGGGGTGCGATGCAAGCTCCTGATAACTCTGCCAGGAGATGTTGTTGGTGGGATTGCCGATGTGGAAGACCGAGTAGAGCAGCAGATTCACGGCCCCGCTTCGGGCGCCCACCACCAGATCCGTCCCGGAGACGCTTTGAGTGAAGGCTTGCCGGGTCTCGTGCCGGATGCGCTCCACTCCCAGCAGCAGGGTGCAGCTCAAGGCGATGGAGAACAGGGTCAACAGGGCAGAGTGGCGCCGGTTTAGCAGACTCTTCCAGGCCAAGGAGAAGATTGCCATCAGCCGGCCTCGTTGATCTCGTCCAAGTGGACGGACCGGTCGAACAGGGGTTCCAAGGCGTCGTCGTGGCTGACGAACATCAGTGCCGATCCCGTCTCCCCACATTCCCGGAATAGCAATTTCACGAAGGCACTCCGGCGGTCGGCGTCCAGGGATGAGGTGGGTTCATCTGCGATCACCAGCTCAGGTCCCCCGATCAGTGCCCGTGCCGCAGCCACCCGCTGCTGCTGGCCGACGCTGAGATCGGAGGCCCGCTGATGTAAGAGATCAGGACCAATATCGAGATGCTCCAGCAGGCGCTTCGCTTCCGTCAGGGCATCGCCCCGTGCCGAGGCATTTTCCAGGCGCCGCCTGGAAAAACGACAGGGTAGAAGGACATTTTCAATCACCGAGAGGTAAGGCAGCAGATTGAACTGCTGGAAAATGACACCCATATGGTCGGCACGGAATTGGTCGCGGGTGCTGCCGCCCATGCTGCCCAGCGACCGATCCAGTACCCGTACCGTACCGGAGCAGGGTACATTGACGCCAGCCACCAAGCCGAGCAGGGTGCTCTTGCCACTCCCGCTCGGCCCCTTGACGAACATGCGTTCAGCCGGCGCGAGGTAAAGCCGGGCAATCCTCAGGATCGGTCCGGCCGCCCCGCGCCAGGTATATTCGAGGTCGCGTATATCGACAACAGGCGGCTCTGCTCCCATTATTGCCGGAACTCGATCCGGTTTTCGCTCGCAGAAAGTTCGACCGATTTCTGGCCGTCCGGTCCGGCCAGTTGGGCGTGGATCCTGTGCAGGGAGGGGAAGGCATCGAACAGGAGGACCTCGATCCCGGCCGGAAACTCTCCCGAACATCGGAAGGCATATTGTGCCTCGTAATCACGATGCCCCCCTTCCTCCTGGCGCCCTTTCCCAGCCTCATGCATTTCTCCGCCCGCCTTGACCTCGGCGAGGGTTAGCTTGCATTCGGCATTTTCGGGCAGCTTGAAGAGGGTATCAGCCGCTCGCAGCCTCTTCTCTGCTTCCTGAGCCATTTTGCGCTCTGTCTCGTCGGCCGGTTCGTGCTCGAAACCCAGGATATCCATGGCCGGCGAGTAAAATTCAAGGATCAGATCGGAGCCCTCCTGGGCAATGTCGAGCCTGGCCTCGCCGTGGACATGGGCGCCCTGGAGCCGATGCACCTCTGCTTGAGCGATCAGACCGTAATAGAGGGAAAGGAAAAAAATGAGAGAGAGTCGGCGCTGGCTTCGCATGCCCATGCTCCATTTGAGAGGGGTCGAAGGGGTACAAGTATAACGAAACGTAACTATTCAGCTCAATTCGGAAATTGACCCCTCCCCCTTTGCAGGGGGAGGGTTGGGGAGGGGGGGTGAATAGTTACAACGAAACAAAACCAGCGCCTTTGGGGAAGATGGAACGGCGCTGCCTCAGGCGCTCTTGGCCTCGATCAGGCAATCCGCGCGCCAGAGGCAGGTCATTTCGTTGCAATGCGCGACCCTATTCGTCCCGAAGCAATCGTTGTGACCTTCATGACGCTGGATGCTACGCACCAGGTCGAGCTTTTTCATGCGGCCCGGCTTCAGCCCCATCCCCAGGGCGATATCCTTGATTTCCTGAACTTTCATTTCATGACTCCAATAAACGAGAGATAAATACGCTGAATCGAAAAATAATTATCATGCCAATTTTTACGGCGATCTTACCACTTTCACCGAAAGGGCACCGCCATAGGCATCAAGGCCCGACCGAGATGGATCCCTCTTCCTCCTTATAGGGCTCGGTAGCGGTAGCCTTGAGTATGTAACCCGCATCCCCCAACTCGTTGCTGGTCCCTTTGATGTGTAAAGTGCCGGTGACCCAGACCGCCTCGAACATATCACCCGTTACCTCGACGCTTTTGCCCTTCTCCATGACAACATAGACCATTTGATTGGCGGGCGGAGGCGGCACATGGATACAGGCCCCGAAATAGGGAACCAGAAAGAACTCGCTGACCCTGTCGCCCTCTGTCTCCAGGGGCACGATAAAACCAGGCAACTTCACCAGGCGCCCCTCCATCGCCTCAACGACCGGCGCCGCCTTCCAGACCTTTTTCATCTCCCGCAGAAATTCATCGGCGCGGGGGTCATCGTCTTTCATCTTGTCGAGTTCGTACTTCTCGAACAGTTTGTCGGGATTGAAGTCTTCTGGAACCAGGGCATCCCACTTAAGTACCTCCGGCTGCCCCACAGCCGCCTGGGAATATGCGTTGACCGGGGGTAGCAACAGGGATGCCAGCAGCAACAAGGCTCGGAGTTTCATAGTGGCAGGTAATCCAGCAAGAGTCCCAGGAAGAGAAACAACCCAAAGTAGTAGTTGTTCAAAAACGCCGTAAAACAGGCATGGCGTTCACGGTTACGGATCAGGTACTGCTGATAGATGGCGGACGCGGTGGCCAGTCCAAATCCCAGGTAGTAAAAGACCCCCAGTCCTGCCAGCAGACCCATCGCCAGCAGCAGCGACAGCATCACCGCTTGCAACAGGCCGATGATGAGGCGGTCCTGTTCGCCGAACAGAATGGCGGTGGATTTGACGCCGATACGGAAGTCATCCTCCCGGTCAACCATGGCATATTCAGTATCGTAGATCAGTGCCCAGATTACCGTGGCCAGGTAGAGCAGCCATCCCTCCAGCGCCACGGTCCCGGTCAGGGTGGTAAAGGCCATGGGCACCGCCCAGCCAAACGCCATGCCAAGCACCAATTGGGGTAGATGGGTGTAGCGTTTCATGAAGGGGTAGAGGGCCGCAAGAAAAACTGCGACGAAGGACATGGCAACGGTCAGCCAATTGAGAAACAGCACCAGACCGAAGGCGGTCAGGCTGAGGACCGTGAATACAAGCAGGGCCTCGCGCGGGCTAACGGCACCGGTCGCAAGGGGACGAGTGCAAGTGCGTTCTACATGGCCGTCGATATGGCGGTCGGCGAAGTCGTTAATGGCGCAGCCGGCAGAGCGCATGAATACCGCGCCCAGCACGAAGATCAGCAGCACGCGCCAGTCGGGTATTCCCTGGCCCGCGACCCAAAGCCCCCAGAGGGCGGGCCACAGCAGGAGGTAGATACCGATGGGGCGACGGATACGGATCAGGTCGGCATAGGCAGACAGACGCTCAAGGCTCAGCATGGCCAACCTCTTTATCCGGGGGTATCCCCGGCAGGAATATCTCGTTCACCAAGAGGGGCTTGCCGGCGAGGTGAAAGAGGGTTCGGCGGCCCCATAGGCCGTCCGGTTTGGCACTGAGCCCCGCCACGGCTGATTCGAAGAGGGACTGCCCTGGCGTCAAATATACGAACTGGGTCTCTCCCCGTGTCAGGCTCGGATCGGCGAACAGCACTGCGCCCAAGGGCCTGTTGCCGAGCATCTTCAGCCGCCGCGCGGCCCCCCGGAGGCTGGATATCGGAATAAGGGTCCGGGCAAAGACCCAGGCCCTCCCGTTGCAACGCAACTCAACCTCACGCACCAAAGCGGCGCGAAAGGGTTTTATGCCAAGCAGCTTCGCCTCACCGGGGTAACCCCGGGACCACTCTTGGCGCCTCACATGGACACTAAAAACGCCGCCACAGGCCGCGCGCAGGCGCTGCGTCAGAGAGCCGGCATCCTGTAGCCAGTCCAAGGCGCCCACCGGGGGAGCATCCCCAGGTCCCTGTCCCGGCAAAAACCAACGCGGTTCACGCATGAGCGGTCGATGGATGCGAAATGCGGTCATAAACGGTCTGCTAGCCAAAGGCCAGGATTATCTCACCCTTTACACGCGCCCGTAATCCAGGCGATTGCCCACCCAGCGATCGATCAGGCGTCCTGCCTGTTCGGGATACTGGTCCAGCAACCGATCGGCTGCTGCCTGGGCCAGAGGAATCCAAGCCTGGTCACGCAGAAGATCGGCGATGCGCATCTGCGCCAGGCCGGTCTGGCGCGTTCCCAACACCTCGCCGGGGCCGCGCAGTTCCAGGTCCTTTCGTGCCACGACAAAGCCGTCGTTGGTCTCGCGCATCACCTCCAGCCGGGTGCGGGCGTTCTCGCCCAGGGGGGAGTGATAGAGCAGCAGGCAGTGACTCTCCACCGAACCCCGGCCGACCCGGCCGCGCAGTTGATGGAGCTGGGCGAGCCCCAGGCGCTCGGGGTTTTCGATGATCATCAGACTGGCATTGGGGACATCTACCCCGACCTCAATCACCGTGGTGGCCACCAGAAGATGAACCTCGCCCGCCTTGAACCGGGCCATCACCGCCTCCTTCTCGACCGCCTTCAGGCGTCCGTGGACCAGGCCGATGCATAGCTCCGGCAGGGCTAATGCAAGCCCGGCGGCCGTCTCCTCCGCGGCTTGGCACTGCAAGGCCTCCGATTCCTCGATCAGGGTGCAGACCCAATAGGCCTGGCGTCCACCCAGGCAGGCCTTGGCCACCCGCGCCACCACCTCATCGCGACGATTGTCGGGCAGGGCCACTGTCCTGACCGGGGTGCGGCCTGGGGGCAGCTCGTCGATGACAGAGAGATCCAGATCAGCATAGGCGGTCATGGCCAGGGTCCGGGGAATGGGCGTGGCCGTCATTACCAACTGATGGGGAAGCTCCGCCGCCCTCCCTTTTTCGTGCAGGGCCAGGCGTTGGTGGACCCCGAAGCGGTGCTGCTCGTCGATAATCACAAGGCCGAGCGCATGAAAGGCGACCTCTTCCTGAAACAGGGCGTGGGTCCCCACCACCAGGCGGCACTCGCCACCGGCCAGTCGTGCCAGTTGTTCACGGCGTGCCGTGCCCTTGGAGCGACTGCTGAGATAGCCCGGCTCAACCCCCAAGGGCACCAGCCATCCGGAGAGATTGCGGACATGCTGCTCCGCCAGCAGTTCGGTGGGGGCCATGAGGGCGGCCTGGAATCCCGCCTCGATCGCCTGCAAGGCGGCAATGACGGCGACCAGGGTCTTGCCGCAACCCACATCGCCCTGGACCAGGCGCAACATGGGATGGTTACTGACCAGGTCGGCTGCGATCTCCTCCACTACCCGTTGTTGTGCCTGGGTCAAGGCGAAGGGCAATCTGGACAGCAGCCTTTGCTGTAATCGCCCGTCACCCCGCAAGGGAGGCGCGGATTTGCCGCGCTGCTTACGGCGCAGCAACCGCAAGGAGAGTTGATGTGCCAGTAACTCCTCGAATACCAGGCGGTTCCGGGCCGGTATATTTCCCTCATCAAGGGTCGACATTGGCACATCAGGTGGGGGGCGGTGCATGAACAGCAGGGCTTCCTTGAGGGAGGGAAATCCCTGGGCTGCCAGAAACTCACTGGGAATCAGCTCCGGCAGCGAGAGTTCATCCCTTTGCAACAACCCTAGCGCCTGTCCGGTGATGTCACGCCAGGCGAGTTGGTGCAAACCTTCGGTGCTGGGGTAGACAGGCGTCAGATTCTCCTCCACCGCCTGGGGCGCCCGCTCGTCAAGCCTCCTGTAATCGGGGTGGACCAATTCCAGAGAGGCCGGACCGTTACGCGCCTCGCCAAAGCAACGCAGCCGCACCCCCGGTTGCAAGGCATTTCGCTGGGCACTGGTGAAGTGAAAGAAACGCAGCAGAATGGAGCCTGTGCCATCAGTGAATTGAACCAGCAGGGAGCGGCGCCGGCCAAGCCTGATCTGGGCCAGCTCGATTACACCCTCGATCGCCGCCTGATCGCCCGCCCGCAGGCAGCCGATCGGCACCACGCGGGTGCGGTCCTGGTATCGCAGCGGCAGATGGAAAAGGACATCCTCGACGCATTGGAGCCCCAGTTTTCCTAAGCGTTGGGCATTTTTCGGCCCCACGCCACGCAGGCTGTTCAGCGGTGTTTTCTTGTCCACAATGTCCCGCCAAGGATTATGAGAGGTTAACCATTCCGTAACTATTCAGGTCGCCCCGGTTTTGGGCGATTTGAATGGTTACTCCATAGCTTTAGGGGTTTCCGTCCTTTGGTCGCCCCAAAAAATCGCATTTTTTGGGAGCAATCTGAATAGTTATACCATTCCCGGATATTGGCACCAGTGCACCCCGGCGCCGCTAGTGGGAGAATACGCCGATTGGAAAAACAGGTGAAACATGGCTTATCAGGAATCCATCACCCTCGCGACCCATGGCCGCGGGACCCGGGACATCAATGGCGAGGTGGCCCGCATCGTAGCAAGTTCGGGCATAGAGACCGGCATCTGCCATCTCTTTCTCCACCACACCAGCGCCTCGCTGATCCTCTGCGAAAACGCCGATCCCAGCGTCCGCTCCGACCTGGAGACCATCCTCCGCCGGCTGGCCCCGGATGCCGATCCGTCCTACAGCCATACCCTTGAGGGTCCCGACGACATGTCCGCCCATGTCCGCTCCATTCTGACCCAGGTGGAGCTGAGTATCCCCGTTAGCCGGGGCCGGCTGGCGCTCGGGACCTGGCAGGGTATATTTCTCTATGAACACCGCACCCATTCGCATCGGCGGACGGTGACGGCAACGGTGATAGGCCAATGAATTACGACAATCCTGAAAATTCCGGTTTCGTCTGCCCGATCCGGACCGCCCCCGATCTCGCCGGCATTACCCAGGTGAAGCTCAATCCGGAGCCGCCGCTGAAGGATTATCTGGAGGCCCTGGCCCTCGCCAAGCGGGAGGCCCAGGCGCGCATCGGTGAGCACATGCTGCTCTCCTGGTACGACAGGGACCGGGACTTCGAATCCCCCCAGCACGCCAGCGAATGCCATCTGCACAGTGCCGTTCCCGGCTACGTGGATTACGGGATCTACCACGGCGCCAGCTTGATGATCGATATCGAGGATGGGAGATTCGTCTTTTTCTATCTCCCCGTGGATTTCTGATCCGGTATCCTGTTTCTTGCGGTAGCCAGTCCAGTGCTTAGGAACTGTCCGGAAATAACTTGTACATCTCGCATCTCATCTTCAGGCCATCTTTGGCCGATCTTCAATAGATCTCTTTTCGCGGCGGAGCCGCTCCGGCGGTGGGAGCGGCTCTGCCGCGAAAATAGGCGGTTTTGCTCAATCAGATCGACCAAATCTGACCAAAATCTGAGCGCGATATTGTCCAACTTATTTACGGACAGCTCCTTAATCGAGGGCGTGCGGCGTCACCGAGTCCGGTGACTGGCTTGGTCTCCGGCCTTATTTCCCATAACAGCGCCTCATGGCGTCGATGAAACCCGGCAACTCCGCCAGCGGGAGTTCGTTGATGCCTGCCGCTCCCTTACGGCCCCCGCCGCTGGGGAACTGGCTGGCCAGTTCATTCGCGCCCGTCCTGTTGTCCAGGGGCGCGCGGATGCTCACCTGAAGGACTCCAGGTCCCTTGTGGGTCACAATGGCATGCGCACGCGACGGGTAACGGTTGCAGAGTTCATTGCCCAGGGGGCCATTGGCCCGGCGAGCCCAAGCCTCGTCCGGCAGTACCAGGACGGCGACAGCTGGGTCGCAGTACTCCGGCACTATCCGCAAACCCTCGGCGAGATCTGTCTCATAACCGCTAAGCAGCCCTTGCCAGATTTCGCGCCCCTCGTGGAGAAAATCCAAGGGATCCTGGAAGGATTGAAGGCTGCGGTAGAGATCGGCGGGGTGAAAGTGGAGGTCATCCAGGCTGTTACCGTAACCGTTGTAGTTGAGGCAGATACCGAGTTTCTTCAGGAGCTCCGTTCTTTCTTCGTCCAGCCCCCCCTGACGGCACAAGGCCTCGGCCGTTTCGACCAGATTGTCCCCAAAGGCTGCGGTGATCGCCCAATTCCGGAATTGCCCCTGCAATAGCCGGTCGACGATCAGGCTGGTGCAGGTGTTGGGATCGGTATCGATGTGAGCGGTAAGGCCGGGATGCTCGGGCACCCCTTCAGCCCCTGGGTCGTGGTGATCCAGGTAGAGGATACGGCTGCCGAGCTCCAATTGCCGAAACAGGGGTTTGCGATTTTTGTCCAGGCTCAGATCCAGTACACTGATCTCGGCCGGGGCCGTATCCGGGACCCTCGCCAGCAAGCCAATGTCCCGCTTGACGCCGGTAATCAGGTTCGCATTGCGGGGATCGGCCAGTCGGAGCTGCACCAGGGCGCAGATGCCATCGGCATCGCCGTTGAAAATGTCGTAGGCGTTCTGCATCTTTGAAAATTGCCAGGGGAATCAGGCCCGTCACTATAGCATTCTCAATAGGCCTTGTTGCCCTCCGTCTTATCTGATATAAATACGCGCCTTTCGGCCCTGACCAGATTTCAGGTCGTCGATAAAAGATATCGGCGAAGCAGATAGATCCACTGAGGAAAAGAAAATGTCCCGTGTTTGCCAGGTAACAGGAAAGCGGCCCGTAGTGGGCAACAATGTTTCACACGCCAACAACAAGACGCGGCGTCGCTTCCTGCCCAATTTGCATTATCATCGCTTCTGGGTCGAGAGCGAGAGCCGCTGGGTTCGTATCCGCCTCACCTCCAAGGGGATGCGAATCATCGATAAGAAGGGGATTGATGCCGTGCTGGCGGAGATGCGTACCCGTGGCGAGAAGGTTTAAGGGGAATCCAAATGCGTGACAAGATCAAACTCGTTTCCAGTGCCGGTACCGGCCACTTCTACACCACCACCAAGAATAAGCGGAACATGCCGGGGAAAATGGAGATTAAAAAGTTCGATCCCAAGGTCCGTCAGCATGTAATGTATAAGGAAGCCAAGATCAAGTGAGCCCATGCCTGGGCTGCAAAAACCGCCGTATAACGGCGGTTTTTTTTGCCCTGTGGATCTGTCTGATCCTGGCTTACCGACCGAAGAACTCCCCTGATGTTGATGTCTTGAGTGCTTCGGTGCTGCCTTCTGGCGTAACCTTGATGTCGAACGCGACCTTCTCGCCGGTGACGACGCCAAACACCCCCAAGTAGTAAATGGCGCTTCCCTCGCGGATTTCCCTCATCCCCACTTCCTCCTGTTGCCCCATCAGCCGCTTGAGACTGACTTCTACCTTGGCCGCAGTGGCTGTCCCGGTAGTTCCCGGTTTCTCCTTGATCAGACTGATGTTGATCATGCCCCTGTTGGGGCTTCGCGTGATGCCATATGCCTTGGCAATTTCCGGCGCCAGCGTATCGGTGGTGAGGGTCGCGTGATGAATGCTGTATCCGTCGATACGCGTGCTGTCTTCGGCGAACAGGGGCTGTGCTGCCGCCAGCAGCAGCAGGATACCGAGGAATGGAAGTTTGCTGTGCATGGCTTGTCCCTCCATTGGGGGTGAATCGAGCAGTTGGGACCGACCTTTGAAAGGTAGCCCTTTTTTGAGTGAATAACATCCATACCCTGGAAAAGGGAAGGATTTCTGCCAAAGCGATCAGCAAACAGGGTTATTTGCTGGCCACCAGCCGGGGGCGCGGCCGTTCTGTAATGGCAGCCTTGGGCTGTCCGCTATTGAACAATCTGCCCTGCATGCGCTTGAGCTTTTCAAGCTCCACCTCGACCGCCTCCCTGTGCTTATCCAACTCCTCGACGCGGCTGTTGAGGGTACCGCGGGATTGAGCGATCTTTTTCAAATCCGTGATTTTCCGGTCGAGCAGGTCCTTATGGTCTCGAATCTGGTATTTCAGCGGCTCAAGGGAGGCCATAGTCCAGCCGTTTGCCTCCTTGGCCGCTTCAGCAAATACCTTGCGTGCCTGATCGACAATGGCGTTGTAAAAGCGCCGGATGACAAAGTGTTTCTCGGTCAGCGCCATGAGGGTGCTGTTGCGGAATATCTCGGCTTCCTGATGCAGCATCTCCAGTTGCACACGATACTTCATCACCGAGAACATGCGAGGCTGAATGATATTGAAGCCATGGTCGTCCTGGAATCGGCGATAGATGCTGCGCACCAGGCGCCGAGTCTCCTCGACCTGGGCTGTAACCTCCTCCATCCGGACATTGAGCTGGTCAAAGAGGGAGCGCATGCTCTTCTTCAGGCCGGCCGTAGTCCAGTTCTCCTGCATCATGCCATGGGCCTGGCCAATCATTTGATCGAGGGATTCCATGCTGAGCGTACGGCGGAGGTCTTCCGCCTGGCCCTGCAAGGTTTTCTGGCTGGAGAGGAAGCTGCCTACGTTTTGTTTGTACTTGACCTTCTCGTCCGAGGTTTCCGACAGCATGTGCTCGATCATGGCATCACTCTTGCCAGTCAGCTCCAGTAGCTCGGCCCGCTGTTTCTGGACACTGTTCAGCTTCTCACTGACCAGCCCGATGCTGTTGGACAGCATGTCTCCGATGCTGTTGCTCAACACTTCGGCCAGGATCTGCTGCTTGGTGGAGAGGATGTCCTCGGAAAGGTAGTCCTCGACATCGAGCAAGGCACTCCGCTTCATCAGGGCGGCGTCACGCTTGATCTTCGCCACCAATGCCTTCTGCGCCGATACGGGGAAGACCGATCGTTCGGGGATATCGAGCAGTTTGGCGGTCGAACTCCGCTGCCGGGCGATGGTGCTGTTGATGGCGGCCTCGGACTGTAATTCGTCGTCCCAGAGGGTATCGATCTTGTTGAGGGCGACCAGAACCCCGCGGTGACGCCCCTTCTGGAAGCCCTGGATATGATGCTGCCACATTTCCAGGTCGCTCCGGGTGACGCCGGTGTCGGCGGCAAGCACGAAGAGGATGGCTTGGGCTGCCGGCAACATGCTCAGAGTCAATTCCGGTTCGCTGCCCAGGGCATTAAGTCCTGGCGTATCCAATACCCGCAACCCCTTTTTCATCAGGGGGTGGGGGAAACTGAGCAGGGCATGGCGCCACTTGGGTATCTCGATATGGGCGACGTTTTCGCCCCCCTCCCCCATAGCCATGTCATGGGCCGAAAGACCAAGGCGATGGGCCTCCTCAAGGGTGACTTTCTTGGTCCGCTTGACCTCCTTCAGGGTCTGCTCCAACTGGTCGGGCGAATTGATGTCGAGGGGGAAGTGGACCCAGGCGTCCGGTTCGTTCTTGTAGCTGGAGAGAGAGCGCTGATGTTGACGCGTCTCTATGGGGAGGGTCTTGAGATAGGCCTCGTCCCTCACATGGTCGTAAAACATCTCCACCGGGCACATGGTGGTGCGCCCGGCGCTGGAGGGGAGCAGGCGGCGGCCGTAATCGGCGAAAAAGATGGCGTTGATCAGTTCGGTCTTGCCGCGGGAAAATTCGGCTACGAAGGCTATGGTGAGTTCGTCTCTCTTAAGGGCGCTCAAACCATAGCGGATGCGTTCCTCGGCCTCCGCCGAAAGCATCCTGTGGTTTCTCAGCCAGGTGTGATACGCCAGAATGGTTCTCGCGAGGTGCTCCTTCCATTCCTTGAGTGCGCCCAACTGCTTATCAAGGGCTATGCTGTGCATCGGTCAAATGTCGGCTTCTGTGGGGTTATGGCGTGCTTGCTTCCGCAAGTGACCATGAAACACTTGTTCCAAACGAGTATAGCCCGAAAAAGCAACGCCAGGCCATGTGGTCATGATTGGTTTGCAACCGCCTGTAATTCAGGTGGAATTCGTTTCGGCGCCTGGATGCGGACGCGCTTACCGCGCGAGGCCTCCCCGGCCTCGATCTGGACATCTTTGAGGGTCACGTCAAAGGCCTTGGCGAGGAAGCGTTGCAAGTGTTTGTTCGCTCTGCCGTCCACCGGTGGTGCGGTGATGCGGATCTTAAAGGCATCAGCGTAAGGCTCGGCGAAGGCATCCCTCCCGGCCCTGGGCTGTATCCTCAGGCGCAGCAGCAGGTCCTCCCCCTCCCATTGCCACCAGGCATCCATAGCGTTCAGATACCCTGCGGCATGCCGGTAATTAGACGCAAGGGCGGCATCAGAAGCATCTCCAGCAGATAGAGGGCGATGATCGCGACCATGGGCGACAGATCTACCCCGGCAATAGGTGGAATGAGGCGTTGCGCCGGTGACAGGATCGGCTGGGTCAGGCTATGCAGCAATTGATTAACGGGGTTATAGGGGGCGGAGCTGAACCAACTGAGGATCGCCTGCATGATGATGGCAAAGAGAAAGATGTCGATCGTTAACTCGAGCAGTGCCGGGATTGCCCACAACAAGGGCGCCCAGAAAGGGAAGGCAAAGCCCATCAGCAGTAGAACGATGCCAATCTCGATGGTCTTGAGCAACCAGGCAAGGAGCAGGGAGGCCATGTCCAGTCCCAACAAAGGGGGAACGAACCGGCGCATTGGCCGTAAAACGGGATGGGTCAGCTTTACGATGAATTGCGAAACCGGGTTGTAAAAGTCCGCCCGCACCCATTGCAGTAACAGACGCAACATCACCGCCAGGATATACAGCCCAAACAGGGTTTGTACCAGGAAGACAGCCGGATTCGTCAGATATGACTCAGTCATGCCTTCCGCCCATGATGTCTGATAGCTCCTCGGAGCGCTGCTTTGCCCCCTTGAGGGCTTCACCGAAAAGGCGGCGCACCCCCCCTTCCTCAAGGATGCCGATGGCCCGTTCCGTGGTGCCGCCGGGGGAGGTGACCCTCTGTCGCAGTGTGGCGGTGCTTTCCGGGCTCTCCAGGGCAAGACGGGAGGCCCCCAGGGCGGTTTGTAAGGTCAGGAGCCGGGCAGATTCCGGAGAGAGACCCAGTTCGGTAGCGACCTGCTCCAGAATCTCCATGACCAGGAAGAAATAGGCGGGACCACTGCCGGAGAGGGCGGTAACTATGTCCATCTTCGCCTCGTCCTCGACCCATTGAATGAGTCCTACGGCGCGCATGATCGATTCGGCGAGGTTGCGTTGGCGCTGAGAGACGCCGGGACCCGCATGCAATACCGTGGCGCCTGACTGGATCATGGCGGGGGTATTGGGCATGGCCCGGATCAGGCGGATATCATTGCCGAGCCACTGCCGCAAGGCATGTTCCCGTATACCGGCAGCAATGGAGATAATCAGCGGCTTGCGGTCCTTGACGCTGCCAGCCAGATCGGTGGCCACATCCCGCATCACCTGGGGCTTCACGGCGAGCACCAGGACATCCGCCTGCTGGGCTGCCTCGCCGTTGCTCGCGCTCAGCCGGATGCCGAAACGGGCTGCCAGCCCCGCCGCGGTTTCGCGGTTGGGTTCGCTGACCAGGATGCTTTGGGGGACATGGCCGTTGGTGATGAGTCCACTGATGAGGCTGGCGGCCATGTTGCCGCCACCGATGAAAGCGATAGGGGTCTGCTCGTTCATAGGCTTGATCTGATAACTTCTAAATTCGTGGTTGTGGAAAGGGACTGTAAGGCGATTTCTGTCAATTAATGTCCCATCGAGGAACTTGCAAAATGGCCATCCTGGCCATTTTGCAAGGCGAAAACGAAAAATGCGATTTTTCGTTTTCTTCATTTTCAATGGCTTAGGCCATTGAAAATGGCGGTTCATCCCTGAACCGCAAGAGGTTCTTGCAGTTTT
>JAHJDE010000015.1 GCA_018812525.1 Gammaproteobacteria bacterium | reverse complement strand
TGCGGCATATCGCACTGAATCTGCTGAAGAACGACAAGAGCCTGAAGCTTGGCGTGAAGAACAAGAGGTTGAGAGCCGGATGGGATGAGGCCTATCTGGCTAAGCTGTTGACGTCAGGCTAAATTTCATGCGTTTGCCCTGCCGCCTCGGAGAGACGTCTCAGGATCTCTTGCTCATAGGATGAATCTGCTGATTTCGTCATGGCTGCTCCTTGTATCCTGGGTTGCTCGGCAATTGCCTTCGCTGGAATCTCTACGCAACGTCGCTTCCGCGATCGGTGCTGGGAACGATCAAAAATATCAGGTAGAGGAAATCCGGCTCATGCCGGAAAGACGCCCGTCGACAGATAGCGGTCGCCCCGGTCGCAGACGATGGTGACAATGACCGCATTTTTTACTTCGGAGGAGAGCCTGAGGGCAGCGGCAACAGCCCCGCCTGATGAGATGCCGGTCAAAATCCCCTCGCGTGCCGCAAGGGCACGGGTCGTCTCCTCGGCCTCCGCCTGAGTCACGTCGATGAGCCGGTCGACCTCTTCGGGATGGTAGATCTTGGGGAGATAGGTCTGGGGCCAGCGGCGGATACCGGGGATGGCCGATCCCTCGGCGGGCTGGACACCGACGATCTGTACGGCGGGATTCTGTCTCTTGAGATAGCGCCCGGTCCCCATGATGGTGCCGGTGGTGCCCATGGCGCTGACGAAATGGGTAATCCCGCCTTCCGTATCGCGCCAGATTTCCGGTCCGGTCCCCTCTTCATGGGACCGGGGATTATCTTCGTTGGAGAATTGATCGAGGATGACACCCTCTCCCGCCTCCTCCATGCGGCGGGCCGTATCGATGGCCGCTTCCATGCTGCCCTGGGCTGGGGTCAGAACCAGCTCGGCCCCGTAGGCCTTCATGAGGGCGCGACGTTCCAGGCTCATGTTTTCCGGCATCACCAACAGCATGCGATAGCCGCGAATGGCGGCGGCCATGGCCAAGGCAATACCCGTATTGCCGCTGGTCGCCTCGATCAGGGTGTCGCCGGGCCGGATTTGGCCGCGTGCCTCGGCCTGCCTGATCATACTGAGGGCGGGTCGATCCTTGACCGAACCAGCCGGATTGTTGCCTTCCAACTTGAGTAGTACAGAATTGGGGCTCTCGCCAGGGAGCCGTTGCAAGCGCACCAGGGGGGTATTGCCGATGCAGTCCTCGATAGTCGGATAGTGGATCATGGTCGTATGCAGGACAGTTTTGTTACTGGATATTCGGGGCGGTGGTAGACTGAACGCCGGCCAGAATGCATGCTTTTGGCACTCCGATCAACAAGGGAAATGCCATGCGGATACCGGAATCACTCAAACCCCTCATCTTCCGCGCTACCGGCCTCAAGACCCTGGCACTCCTCCTGGGCATTCTGCCCGCATTGGCAATTGGGCTGGGACTGAGCGGTTTTTTCCTCCTAATCCATCTCAATGATCTGGAGGATTTTTTCGCCCTGCGTGGAAATGCGGTGGCCCATGTTCTGGCTGGCCTATCGGGGAACGATCTAGCAACCCGGAACGTTCCGGCCTTAAAGAGCCAGTCGGCAATCTTCCTCGCCCAACCAGGCATCGAACGGCTCATCTACAGAGATGCCTCCGGTGTAGTAATTCTAGACCAGGCTCGCCCCTCCCCCCACATCATGTCCCACGAGCCGCTTTCCTTCATCGCCCCCGTCTATGCCGCACAACCCGGACACAGCTCTGCCAAGCCGGAGGGGATACTACTGGGCAAGGTCGAGGCCGTTCTCTGCAACCAAGATCTGATCGATGAGAAAAAACAGGTTATTACCCTAAGCCTGGCGGTGATGCTGGGTGGCCTCCTCTTAGCGGCACTCCTGATCCAGAGGCTGAGCCAAGGCGCGGTGCAGCCCTTGCTGCGGCTGATCGATGCCATCGGAGAGATCAAGGCGGGCCGGCTGGAGGTCAGGGTTCCCTGCACCTCCGCTGGGGAGTTCCGCATCCTGGAGGAGGGGTTCAATGAGATGGCCAGTCTGCTGGCGATGCATCAGGAACAGCTGGAGGCGGAGATCGCTCAGGCCACGGCGGAATACCGTGAAACCCTGGACGCATTGGAAGAACGCAATATCGAACTCTACTGGGCGCGCAAGGAGGCGGACCGCGCCAGCGCGGCCAAGTCCGAATTCCTGGCAAACATGAGCCACGAGATCCGCACCCCTCTGCACGGCATCATCGGGTTCGCGAATCAGTTGCTGAAGAGCCCGCTGAACGAGGAGCAACAGGAGTATCTCCGCACCATCATCAGCTCCTCCCGCACCCTTCAAACCATCATCAACGACATCCTCAACCTCTCCAAGCTGCAACAGGGCAAGCTGACACTCCAGTTGGCGCCCTTCGACCTCCGTGCGCTGATCGATGAGATCATCAGCCTCTTTGCTACCCTGACCGGCGACAGGCGATTGGAGATGCTCGCCATCATCTACAACGACGTACCGGACAGGGTCATCGGCGACCGCCTGCGCATCCAGCAGGTCCTCACCAACCTGCTGAGCAATGCCGTCAAATTCACCCCGGAGGGTGAGATCCTGGTGCGCATCATGCTCGACGACGGCCCCGCCGACGATGGGGAGGTGGCGCTGCGTTTCAAGGTCCAGGACACGGGGATCGGCATCAGCCCCGAGGCCCAGGGCCAGATCTTCACCCCCTTCTCCCAGGCCGATGCCTCCACGGAACGCCGCTTCGGCGGCACCGGCCTGGGACTAAGCATCTGCAAGCAACTGGTGCAAGGCATGGGGGGCGAGATCGGCGTCCTGAGCCAGCCGGACCGGGGGGCGGAATTCTGGTTTCGCCTGGCCCTGCCGATCGCCAACGCCAACGGTTCCTGCACCAGGGGCAAGCTCAAGGGTGTCCGGGCGCTGGTGGTCGATGAGCATCCCCTGTCCCGGACGGCCCTGCTCTGCCGTCTGGAATACCTGGGCGTCACCGTCGTCACGCGCACGGCCGAGGCCATCATCGGCGATCACCCCTTCCCCTGCGAGGACATCAGCCTCCTGTCTCTCTCCTGGAAGGACGCCATGAAGGATAGGCTCTCGGCCGAGGCCCAGGATTGCATTGTGGGGCTGAAGCGTCGCTGCCGGCGCCAGCCCCTCGTCGCTCAGGTGAAGACCATCGACGCAGCCCTGGTCGAGGGGCTCACCCAGCTCGGTGTCAATGACTGTTACCTCAAGCCCATGGGCAACGAGACATTGTTGCAGGTGATCGGCCAGTTGCTCAGCCTGCCGCAGAATGCGGCAAGGCCGGAGGAGATGCCCCTGGAGCCCGCCCCCGCCGGCTCCATCGAAGGGCAGAAGGTGCTCATCGTCGACGACAATCCGATCAATCTGCGCCTTGCCTCTGTGGTCATCCACAGCCTCGGCGGCATCGTGATCGAGGCCACCTCCGGCGCCGAGGCCATCAAGCTGGCCGGGCTCCGGCGTTTCGATTTCATCCTCATGGACGCCCATATGCCGGACATCAGCGGCATGGAGGCGACTCAGCAAATCCGGGCCATGGAGACCGAAGGTCGGCATACGCCAATCCTGGCCCTGACGGCCGATACCCTGGCCGAGCACCATCGCCGCTTTCTCGATGCGGGGATGGATGGCGTCCTCTTGAAACCCTTCCATGAGGAAGACCTGTTGGAGGCCATGTGCCGTCTGGATCCGCGCCATCAGGAGAGGCGCGTTCGGCCCAGGCCGGAAGCCGGGCTGCGGGAGGACGAGCTACCCGCCAGGGACCGGAAACAGGCACTCCTGGCGGCAGCCGGCCTGGAGGCCGAGGCGGACGCCCTGTTCCTGGAGATGCTGACCGGACTCGGCGGCTACCGCGAAATCCTTGCCCACCACCTCAGCGCCCAGGACTGGAACGCCCTGAGCGAGGTGGCGCACAAACTCCGTGGATCGGCAATGGTCTGCGGGGCACCTGCACTGGAACAGGTCCTGGGCCGGTTGGAAGACTGTGCCAGGGGCCAGGAAGTCAGCCGCCTGGGGGCATTGATCTCCGGCCTGGATCGGGAGATCGACAGGCTCCGGCAGTGCGCCGAGGCCTCTTCATCAGAAAATTCCTAGGGGAATTTCAGATTCGGCCGATTGCCCTATCCTTCAAAAGCCTTAAACTCGCAGGTAAAATGACTGCTCAAGGGATCCGACATGGATGCTTCCAGCCACTGCCGGGAACAGGGCCTTACCCTGCTCGAACTCATCATCACCCTGCTCATCCTGGGCATCACTCTGGCCATCGCCGTACCCTCCTTCGCGCAACTTCTGGCAAACAATAGCCTGACCGCCACCCTGAACGAGTTCACTGGCATCATGAACTATGCCAAGAGCGAGGCCATCAAACGGCGGCTGCGGGTGGTGCTCTGCCCGAGCAGTGACGGCAGCGGCTGCACCGCCACCTCTTCATGGCACAATGGGGTCATCCTCTTCGTGGATGCCGACGCAGACAGCGACAGGGACGCATCGGAGGCCATCCTCAGTTTCTATCGGCCACAGACGGGCGCGATCGGCGTCTACTCCGGCCAGAAGCGGAAGATCACCTATCAGCCCATGGGCTCCACGCCGGGGTCGAACCTGACCCTGACCTTTTGCGACGGGAACAGGCGCACCGAAGCCAGGGCGCTCATCCTCTCCAACGCGGGGCGCCTCCGCAGCTCAGATACCAAATCCGACGGCAGTGCCCTGATCTGTCCCTGATTGCAGGTACGCAGAGACAGGTTCAAAAAAAGCTGGACAACATCAGGAGCTCTCCATAAAATGCGGCCTTCCTTAACGGGGCCATAGCTCAGCTGGGAGAGCGCAACACTGGCAGTGTTGAGGTCGGCGGTTCGATCCCGCCTGGCTCCACCAAGACAAAGACAACAAGTTTTTGTCCCCTTCGTCTAGTGGCCTAGGACCCCGCCCTTTCACGGCGGTAACAGGGGTTCGAACCCCCTAGGGGACGCCATATAAAACAACCGCTTACGGCAACGTAAGCGGTTTTTTTGTGCCCGTCGCTTGAAGGTGCTCCAGTGCATCCCTTTGGGCTTCCCGCCAGATTGTTATCGTCCAGCGAAGACCGGCATACCCGCCAATGGCCGTGGAACAGGTAGCGTATGTCTATGGTATGGGTGGCCGGATCAGCGTGGAAGCAGGAGCAAGGGATGTTGAGATTACCAAGATACCGTTTGCAAACGTCATTGTAGGAGCGGCTTCAGCCGCGAAACTCAAAGACTCAAATACATCGCGGCTAAAGCCGCTCCTACGGTGGTGCTGGATAAATTGGTACGTTTGTATTTTCCTCCTCCCTAAGCTACAGCACTACCGCAAACAGGCACCAAAAATGCGTCTGCTCGTCGCCGCTGCCTCCATCGGGTCGCGCCCTGAGCAGTGGCTACGCCAAGCTGAGGTATCTTGCTAATCAGGAACCGGTAATGCTCCCGATTTGATGATGCCGCGTCAGATAACCGATGCCCCCTCCTTTTCCAGCATGGCGATGAGTCGGATCAGAGGCAGGCCGATGAGGCTGTTGGGGTCGTCGCCCTCGAGTCGTTCGAACAGGGCGATACCGAGGGCCTCGGACTTGAAACTGCCGGCGCAGTTGAAGGGTCTTTCCCGGTTCAGGTAGTTCTCGATCTGGTGGGGGCTGAGGTTCCGGAAATGGACATGGAAGGGTTCGCAAAGGATCTGAACCTGCCCTGTGGCGCTATTCAGCAGGCAGAGGCCGGTCAGGAAGCTGACCCGCTTACCCGAAGCGGCACTGAGTTGTTCGAAGGCGCGGTCGAAATCGCCGGGCTTGCCGAGGACCTGTTCATCCAGACAGGCCACCTGATCGGAGCCGATGATGAGGGCATCGGGAAAGCCGGCCGCCACAGCCCTTGCCTTTTCCAGGGAGAGGCGCTTGACCAGCGCCTCGGGGGGCTCTCCCGGCCTGCGGCTCTCGTCGATGTCCGGTGCCGCTGTCTCAAATGGAAGCCCCAGTTTTTCAAGCAGTTGCCGGCGAAACGGAGAGGTGGAGGCAAGAACGAGGGGTGAGGGCATGGCTACTTTCTGAATTAGATGAGAGGTGTCAGGATTCTAGCCCGAACCCATTATTTATCGCCAGGGATCCCATCCGCGACCCCCTAACTTTCGGAAAGCGAAGGACTTTTGACAGTCATGCCCGTCATCTATATGATTGCGCGCCTATGTCGTCCCCTATGCCGGATTTGGCTGATCCCTGGCGCCTCGCGGAGCTTCGCAAGGTGTTTGAGGGCCGTTTGGCGCCTTCTGTCTTTGCCCGGCTGGCCGAGGCGGTGGAGGGGGTCGAGGAGGGCGTGGATTATACGCTGCGCTTCGGCAAGACGAATGACGGCCGGGCCAGGGTCGAGTGTCACGTCAGCGCACATCTGATCATGCGATGTCAGCGGTGCCTGGAGCCCCTGGCCGTGCCCGTCGATTCGTATTTTCAACTCGGCCTTGTGGGCTCCGAGGCCGAAGCGGAACAGCTTCCGGAGGATCTGGACCCCTTGCTGGTGTCCGATCAGCCGGTACGCCTGCCGGATCTCCTGGAGGACGAGCTGCTGCTCTGTCTGCCGCTGGTGCCCATGCACCGGGAAGGGGAGTGCGGCGGGGCGTCCCTGTCGGCAGAGGACGAACCCGAGACAAAGAAAGACAATCCTTTCGCCGTCCTGGCGGCGTTAAAGGTCCAACAATCAAACAATAGCTAGCGGAGAAACAGGCATGGCCGTTCAACAAGGTCGTACAACCCCATCCAAGCGTGGCATGCGTCGTTCCCACGACGCCCTGACTGCGGAAACCCTTTCCGTCGATTCCACCTCTGGCGAGACCCATCTGCGTCATCACGTTACCGCCGACGGTTTCTACCGTGGTCGTAAAGTGATTCGCGCCAAGGGTGAATAATCATTCCATTTCCCTAACGATCATGGGGCGAGTCGAGCCACCCCGGATGATGAAGGCCGCCTCGCCCTCTTCGACTCCGCTCAGGACAGGCCCTTCGACTCCGCTTCCTTCGACTCCGCTCAGGACAGGCCTGATCGTTCCCCCTCCCCAACCCTCCCCCCAAATGGGGGAGGGGGCAAACGCGCGCTTCGCGACTTTCACAGTAATCGACGGCTGTGTTCGCTGAAATGGGAGAATTCATCACCATTTCCCTGGACGCCATGGGCGGGGACCACGGACCTTCGGTTGTGGTCCCTGCCGCCGTCGATTTTCTGCGACAGGACCCGGAGACCCGATTGATCCTGGTCGGCCTTGAGGATGAGATCCGCCGCTATCTGGGCGCGGATGCCGGCAATCCGCGCATCCGGGTGCAGCACGCCTCCCAGGTGGTCACTATGGATGAGTTGCCCTCCAAGGCCTTGCGCAACAAGAAAGACTCATCCATGCGCGTCGCCATCAACCTGGTCAAGGAGGGGGAGGCGGATGCCTGCGTCAGTGCCGGCAATACGGGTGCCCTGATGGCGACGGCGCGTTTCGTCTTGAAGACTATCTCCGGTATCGACCGCCCGGCCATCATGGCGGCCATGCCGTCCATGGAGGGCGAGACCTGGATGCTGGATCTTGGCGCCAATGTCGATTGCAGCGACGAGCATATGTTCCAGTTCGCCGCCATGGGCAGCGAACTGGTGACCGCCGTGCGTGAACTTCCCCGGCCAAGGGTCGGGCTGCTCAATATCGGCGAGGAGGAGATCAAGGGCAACGAGCAGGTCAAGCTCGCCCATGAACGGCTCTCCGCCAGCAGCCTCAATTACATCGGCTATGTCGAGGGTGATGATATCTATAAAGGTGGCGTCGATGTGGTGGTCTGTGACGGCTTCGTCGGCAACGTCTCCTTGAAGAGCGTCGAAGGCGTGGCCAAAATGATCGGCCAGTTCATGAAGGAAGAATTCAATCGCAACCTGCTGACCAAGCTGGCCGGCCTGATCGCCCTGCCGGTGCTGCGCAGCCTGCGCCGCCGCATGGACCCGCGCCGCTACAACGGCGCCAGCCTGCTGGGTTTGAAGGGCATAGTCGTCAAGAGTCATGGCGGGGCGGATGTGCTCTCCTTCGAGAACGCCATCCGTTTCGCCAGGAAGGAGGTGCTCGCCGATGTGCCCAACCGGATTGCCCGGCAGCTTGATGCGCACCTGTCGAGCGGAGTCGCAGCATGATCTATTCCAGAATCACGGGCACCGGCAGCTCCCTGCCGGAGAAGGTATTGACCAATCGGGACCTGGAGGGCATGGTCGACACCACGGATGAGTGGATCCGTGAACGCACAGGGATCGAGAAGCGGCATGTGGTCTCCAAGGGTGAAACCACCGGCGGCCTGGCCGAGGCGGCCGCCCGACAGGCAATGGAGGCGGCCGGCAAGCAGCCGTCCGACATCGACCTGATCATCCTGGCCACCACCACCCCCGACCAGATCTTTCCCAGCACGGCCTGTCTGCTACAGCAGCGGCTGGGCATCCATGGCTGTCCCGCGTTTGATATCCAGGCGGTCTGCACCGGTTTTGTCTATGCCTTGAGTACGGCGGATAAATTCATCCGTACCGGGTCCGCCCGCTGCGCCCTGGTCATCGGCGCCGAGACCCTGTCACGCATCGTCGATTGGACCGACCGCACTACCTGCGTCCTGTTCGGGGATGGCGCCGGCGCCGTGGTGTTGGAGGCCTCCGAGGAGCCAGGCATCCTCTCGACCCATCTCCATGCCGACGGCGCCTACGAGAACCTCCTGCGCGTGGCCGGCGGTCTCTCCAACCGCGAGGCATCCTCCTATATCGAGATGCGCGGCAACGAGGTCTTTCGCGTGGCTGTGACCACCCTGGGCCGAATCGTCGATGAGACCCTGGAGGCCAATAATCTGGACAAATCGGCCATCGATTGGCTGATTCCCCATCAGGCCAACATCCGCATCATTCAGGCCACCGCCAAGAAATTGCGCATGGATTTGGATCGAGTGGTGGTGACGGTGGGCCAGCATGGCAACACCTCGGCCGCCTCCATTCCCCTGGCCCTGGACACCGCCGTCCGCGACGGCCGCATCAAGCGAGGCGAGACCCTGCTGATGGAGGCCTTTGGCGGTGGGTTCACCTGGGGCTCGGTTTTACTCAAGTTCTGAGGAGCATTGACGTGGCAACTACCTTCGCAATGGTTTTTCCCGGCCAGGGTTCCCAATCGGTCGGCATGCTGGCAGAACTGGCCGCGGCCTTCCCGCTGGTCACCGAGACCTATCGGGAGGCGTCCGATGCCCTGGGCTTCGATCTCTGGACCCTGGTCCAGAAGGGGCCCGACAGCGACCTGAACCTGACCCGTAACACCCAGCCCGCCATACTGACCGCTGGCGTTGCCGTCTGGCGCGTCTGGCAGGGGCAGGGCGGTGCCATGCCCAGCCTCATGGCGGGCCATAGCCTGGGTGAATACAGCGCCCTGGTCTGCGCGACCGCCTTGAATTTCGCCGATGCCGTCAAGCTGGTGGCCGAGCGCGGCCGTTTGATGCAAGAGGCCGTGCCCGAGGGTAGTGGCGCCATGGCTGCCATCCTGGGCCTCGACGACGACCGGGTACGCGAGGTCTGCGCCCAGGCCGCCGAGGGCCAGGTCTGCGAGGCGGTCAATTTCAATTCCCCCGGCCAGGTCGTTGTCGCGGGTGACAAGGCAGCCGTCCAGCGGGCCATTGCCCTGGCCAAGGGGGCGGGTTCCAAACGCGCCCTGCTGCTGCCTGTCAGCGTCCCATCCCATTGTGCGCTCATGGGTCCGGCCGCTGAGCGCCTGGCCCAGCGCCTGGCCGATACGGCAATCAATGCCCCGGTCATCCCTGTGATCCACAACGTCAATGTGGAGACGGCCAGTGATCCCGATCAGATCCGTGGCTTGCTGGCCGGGCAGTTGCACAGGCCGGTGCGTTGGGTGGAGACTGCGCTGAAGATGAAGGCCATGGGCGCCAACACCCTGGTCGAGGCAGGTCCCGGCAAGGTATTGAGCGGTCTGGCCAAGCGTATCGATCCCGATTTGAAGGGGCTTGCGGTCTATGACCCCGCGAGCCTGGAAGCGGCCCTGAAGGAGATATCCCATGCTGACTAATGAAATCGCCCTCGTGACCGGCGCCAGCCGTGGCATCGGCCAAGCCATCGCCCTGGAGCTGGGGCGCCGCGGAGCCACTGTCATTGGCACTGCCACCTCGCAAAAGGGTGCAGATGCCATTGGCGAGGGCCTGGCGGGGGGGGGCATCAAGGGTGTTGGCATGGTGCTGGACGTGGCGGACCTGAATTCGATTGAGGCCCTGATGGCGGAGGTCAGCGATAAATTCGGTGTACCTTCCATTCTGGTCAACAATGCCGGCATCACCCGCGACACTCTGCTGATGCGCATGAAGGACGAAGACTGGCAGTCGATCATCGACACCAATCTCTCCTCCGTCTTCCGTATGTCCAAGGCGGTGCTGAAGGGCATGATGAAGGCCCGGAAGGGCCGTATCATCAATATCGGTTCCATCGTGGGTTCGACCGGGAATCCGGGACAAACCAACTATTCTGCTGCCAAGGCCGGCCTGCTGGGCTTCACCAAGTCCATGGCGCGCGAGGTCGGCTCCCGCAACATCACGGTCAATACCGTGGCGCCGGGTTTTATCGATACCGACATGACCCGCGCCCTCTCCGATGAACAGCGCAACGCCCTGCTCGGCAACATACCCCTGGGCCGCCTCGGTCTATCCCAGGACATCGCCAACGCGGTGGCCTTCCTGGCATCGGATCAAGCCAGCTACATCACCGGCGAGACCCTGCATGTCAACGGCGGCATGTACATGGCCTGAGAGGCTGTGTCGAGTGTTCAATATTCCAATAACTTATTGATGACAAAGGGTAATTGCTGACACATACGCCCTGGAATTGTTGCTTTCCCTGCCAAGGGAATATGACTACAATAGCCGTGCTGCTGGCTGGGTTGCCGAAAAAAAGCTACCTGGCCGATTGAGGAAAGGTTCCCGGAATCTCTCCGGGCTTCTGAAAACGGCGAGGTAGGGTTATCCCGGATGTAGGGGTGATGGCAGCGACCTATTGCGGCGCCTGATTTTTTACCGAGGATTTTTATCACATGAGCACCATTGAAGAACGCGTCAAGAAAATTGTTGTTGAACAACTGGGGGTCAAGGAAGATGAGGTGACTCTCGAGGCCTCTTTCGTGGATGACCTGGGCGCAGACTCTCTGGATACCGTGGAACTGGTGATGGCACTGGAAGAGGAATTCGGCACCGAGATTCCCGACGAAGAGGCCGAAAAGATCACCACCGTTCAGCAGGCCGTTGATTTCATCAACGCCAACTCCTGATCGTCCGTTAACGCCCCCCAGATCCCTGGGGGATATCTTTCCGAGCATGCATCCGGTTGCGATCATAGACGCTACTTTCGTTCATGGATCTGTTTGTACGTCGTCCAATGGATGCGCTGCCTCGGCCAGGCGCAGGTTACCGCATGTCGCATGCGCCAAACTCATTCGAAGGGGAATCCGATGACCGGTAAGAGAAGGGTTGTCATCACTGGCTTAGGGGTGGTCTCTCCTGTGGGTCAGGATATCAATACAGCCTGGGGCAACATTCTTGCGGGTAAGAGCGGCATCCAGCCCATTACCCATTTCGATGTCTCGGCCTTCTCGACACGGTTCGGGGGTCCCATCTACGGTTTCGACCTGGAGAGGTACATCACCAAGAAAGAGGCGCGCAAAATGGATCCCTTCATCCATTATGGCGTTGCCGCCGGCGCCCAGGCCTGGGAAGACGCGGGTATCGAGGTGACCGAGGAGAATGCCAAACGCATCGGCGTGGCGGTCGGTTCCGGTATCGGCGGCATCGGCGGCATCGAGAATGGCTATGGCGCCTTTCTCAACGGCGGCCCCCGCAAGATCTCTCCCTTCTTCGTGCCCGCCAACATCATCAACATGGTGGCCGGCCATATCTCCATCAACTATGGCCTGAAGGGTCCCAACATCTCCATCGTCTCGGCTTGTAGCACCGGGACCCACAATATCGGCGAGGCCATGCGCATGATCGAGCGTGGCGACGTGGATGTCATGGTTGCCGGCGGCGCCGAAATGGCCACCACCCCGACTGGTCTGGGTGGCTTCGCCTCGGCCAGGGCCCTCTCGACCCGCAATGACGACCCCCAGCGGGCCAGCCGCCCCTGGGACAAGAACCGTGATGGTTTCGTGCTGAGCGACGGCGCGGGCGTTCTGGTCCTGGAAGAGCTGGAACACGCCATGAAGCGCGGCGCCAAGATCTATGCGGAGCTGATCGGTTTCGGTATGAACTCCGACGCCTATCATATGACCTCACCCTCCGAGAATGGCCAGGGCGCCTGCGACTGCATGTTGCTGGCCATCAAGGACGGCGGCGTGAACACCGAACAGGTGGATTATATCAATGCCCACGGCACCTCCACCCCTGCCGGCGACGTGGCCGAGACCATGGGGGTCAAGGGCGCCTTCGGCGAGCATGCCTACAGGCTCTGTGTCAGCTCCACCAAGTCCATGACCGGGCACATGCTCGGCGCGGCGGGCGCGGCCGAGGCCATCTTCACGACCCTGGCGATTCGAGACCAGGTGGCCCCGCCCACCATCAACTACGAAACCCCGGACCCGGACTGCGATCTCGATTATGTACCCAACGCTGCACGCCCGATGAAGATCGATATCGCCCTCTCCAACTCCTTCGGCTTCGGCGGCACCAACGGCTCCCTCCTGTTCAGACGTTTTAACGGCTGATCTCAGGAATTACGGGAATTACGGTGACACTTTACTAAATACACTTAATTAATTAAGTAATTAAGTGTATTTAGTAAAGTGTCACCGTAATTCCCGTATCCTGGTCGATGGTCGCGCAGGCGGCCTGATCGACGCGCGGGACAGGGGGCTGGCCTATGGGGACGGTCTGTTCGAGACCATCGCCGTCATCCGGGGCAAGCCCTCCCTCTGGCAAGGGCATATGGACCGGCTGGCGGCCGGTTGCGACCGCCTGGGCCTGCCACGGCCGGACCCCCATCTGTTGCGCGCCGAGCTGGCGGAACTCTCCCGCCAGGATACTGGCGTGGCCAAGCTGATTCTCACGCGGGGACTTGGGCAGCGCGGCTATGCCTTTCCACGGTCGACAGAAACCTGCCGCATCCTGCAATTCCAGCCCGACGAATCCCTGCCGCCCCCCCTGGAGCCCATCCGGGTCAAGGCCATCCTCTGCCGAACGACCCTTGGTTTGAATACCGCCCTGGCGGGCCTGAAGCACCTGAACCGGCTGGAACAGGTCATGGCCCGGCGGGAATGGGACGATCCCGCCATCGCAGAGGGCATCATGGCCGATAATGAGGGAAACATTATCGAGGGCAGCAGCAGCAACCTCTTTCTGATGCATGCCGGGCGTCTGCTGACGCCCTTGCTTGATCGCTGCGGCGTGGCCGGGGTAATGCGCGCCGCTGTCATCGAGACCGCCGAGGAGTTGGGAATACCGGTGGAGGAACGGCGCATCGCCAGGGATGATCTCCTGGCGGCCCAGGGGCTCTTCCTGACCAACGCGCTCTGGGGTATCCGGCTGGTAGAATATCTGGGCGAGACCCGCTTCGATTCATGCCCGCCAGACCCGCGTCTTCTGGACGGGGTCTGGCGGAAGGCCTTCGGGAGTGATACATGAAAACCTTGGCTCTGCTCTTGGTCCTGCTTGTGCTGTCCGTCGTGACGGCGGGCGGCATTATGCTCTATCAGGGCAACCGCTTTCTCGATCACCCCATGAACCTGCCTGCCCAGGGGATGAATGTCCAGGTCGAACCCGGCATGTCCCTGCGTACCCTCTCCCGTGACATGAAACAGAAAGGGTTGCTCGATTCCGAGCTCTTTCTCTATGGCTATGCACGCATCGTTGGCCGGGCGGATCGCCTGCGCGCAGGTGAGTTCTACCTCCCGGCCGGCACCACGCCACGGGGTTTGCTGGATATCCTGCAATATGACAAGCCGGTCCAGTACAGCCTGACCCTGGTCGAGGGCTGGAATATCCACGAGATGCTCGCTGCCGTCGCCGCCCATCCGGCGCTGAAACAGACCCTGAAAGAACAGTCGCCCGCCGAGATCATGAAGCGCCTGGGGCATGCTGGGGAACATCCGGAGGGGCGGTTCATTCCGGACACTTACCAATTCGAGCGCGCCACGACCGACAAGGCCTTTCTGGAGCGGGCCTATCGCGACATGGAGGAGGTGCTGGCCCGGCTTTGGCAACAGCGGGCCAGCGACCTGCCCCTCAAGACGCCCTACGAGGCCCTGATTCTCGCCTCCATCATCGAAAAGGAGACGGCGGTGGCCTCCGAACGCAAGGAGATCGCTGGCGTCTTCGTGCGGCGGTTACAGCAGGGGATGCGGCTCCAGACCGATCCCACCGTGATCTACGGCATGGGGGAGAGCTACCAGGGCAACATCCGCCGCGTGGACCTGCAGGAGGACACCCCGTACAACACCTATATGCGCAAAGGGCTGCCGCCCACGCCGATCTGCATGCCGGGCAAGGCCTCCCTGGAGGCGGCCTTGCACCCGGCCAAGGGCAACAGCCTTTATTTTGTCGCGCGGGGCGACGGGACGCACCAATTCTCGGCCACCCTGAACGAGCACAATGCGGCCGTGCGCCAGTTTCAGTTGAAGCGGTAATCGGATGCCACAGACCAGGGGCCGCTTTATCACTGTCGAGGGGATCGAGGGCGCGGGCAAGAGTACCTGCCTGACCTTCATGCGTGATCGCTTGATCCAGGCGGGAAGGGCTGTGCTGGTTACCCGCGAGCCCGGCGGAACGGCTCTCGGGGAGGAACTGCGCGCGCTCCTGCTCGGTCATCGGCAGGAGGGGATGGGCGAAGACGCCGAGCTCCTGCTTATGTTCGCTGCCCGGGCGGAACACCTGGCGCAAAAGATCCTGCCGGCCCTGGCGCGCGGCGACGATGTCCTCTGTGACCGTTTCACCGACGCCACCTATGCCTATCAGGGCGCGGGCCGAGGCATCGCCAGGGAACGGATCGCCGCCATGGAAAACTGGGTGCAGAAAGGGCTGCGCCCCGATCTGACCCTGTTGCTGGACCTCCCGGTCGAACGGGGGCTGGAGCGGGCCGGGAAGCGTTCCACGCCCGACCGTTTCGAGAGCGAGACCGTCCGGTTCTTCCAGTTGGTGCGGCAAGGCTATCTAGACTTGGCTGAGGCGGAACCGGATCGCATCAAACGCATCGATGCCTCCCAGCCCCTGGTGGAGGTGGAACGGCAGTTGGCCCAGGTCATTGATGCCTACCCGGAATATGACAAAGTGGAATTCGGATGAACCCCCTCCCCTGGCAGCGACCGCAATGGCAACGGATGCAGACCCTTCAGGGTCAGGGCAGGATTCCCCATGCCCTTCTGATCCAGGGACCGGAGGGGGTCGGTAAGCGGGTCTTCGCCGATGCCTTCGCCCAGGGGCTGCTCTGCATCAATCCCCGCGGGGAAGGTGCCTCCTGCGGGGAGTGCCGGACTTGCCGGCTGCTCCGGGCCGGCACTCACCCCGATCTGACCTGGGTTGAACCGGAAGCGGAGGGCAAGGCCATCCGCATCGATCAGATCCGGGAATTCACCCAGCGAGAGGCTCTCACCAGCCAGTTCGGGGGGCACAAGATCTGGATCATCACCCCGGCGGATGCCATGAACGGCGCGGCCGCCAACGCACTCCTGAAGACCCTGGAGGAGCCTGCCCCGGCCACTCTGATCCTCTTGCTGACCTCCCGGTCAGGGGCGTTGCCGGCCACCATCCGCAGCCGTTGCCAGTCCCTTTCCTTTCCCACACCGGCGGCCGCCCAAGCATTGGAATGGCTTACGCCCCAGGGCGACCAGGATTGGGCAACCCTGCTTGCGGTTGCCGCCGGGTCGCCTTTCAGGGCCATCGCCCTCGCTACGGGAGAGCGGCAGGAATTGCGGGGCAGGGTCCTGGAGCAGTTCTTCAAGCTCTTGTTGGGCCAGGCCGACCCCATTGACCTGGCCGAGGAGTGGCATAAGCCTGACCTTTCTCTCGTTCTGCACTGGTTGACGGGGCTGCTGGTTGATCTTGCACGGCTCTCGACCAATACTGGGTGTCGTGAACTGTTCAATCCCGATGCGCTGCCCGAACTGCTGGTAGCGGCGCCCAAGCGATCGGCCGCCCAATGGCAGGGCTATCTGACCGCTATCTACGGCGTTCGCAGCGCGATCGAGCGACAATTGAACATGCAGATGCAATTAGAAGCGCTATTATTACGCTTTTCCGGGGTCCTCTAAAAATTCCATCCCTGGAATTTTCAGGGCGGAAATCAAAAAGAGAGTTTTTCGATTTCCTTACGCTAAGAGGTTCTTGCAAAACTGCAAGAACCTCTTGCGGTTCAGGGATGAACCGCCATTTTCAATGGCCTAAGCCATTGAAAATTAAGAAAACGAAAAATCGCATTTTTCGTTTTCGCCTTGCAAAATGGTCAGGATGGCCATTTTGCAAGTTCCTCCTAAGACAGAAAAAATTACGGGAGTCCATTGATGGCCTTGGCTATGAATATGCCGGGGGGGCCCAGACAGGGGATCCTCTCCTTGACCATAAAAGACAAAAATGCCCTTTACGCGGCCTACATGCCCTTTGTCAGGAATGGGGGGCTCTTCATCCCGACCACCAAAAAATACAAGCTGGGGGATGAAGTCTTCATGCTGCTCTCCCTGATGGACGAGGCGGAGCGCATCCCCGTGGCCGGCAAGGTCATCTGGGTCACCCCTGTTGGGGCAGAGGGCAATCGCGCCCCTGGCATCGGCGTTCAATTCAGCAACCAGGACGACGGCTTGGCCCGCAACAGGATCGAGGGCTATCTGGCCGGCGCCCTCAAGGCCGAACGACCGACACATACTATGTGACCAGGGGGCGAAACGACCCGCCTCCGTAGATGAAAATAGATAGGGGAGGTTCTTGCAAAACTGCAAGAACCTCTTGCGGTTCAGGGATGAACCGCCATTTTCAATGGCCTAAGCCATTGAAAATGAAGAAAACGAAAAATCGCATTTTTCGTTTTCGCCTTGCAAAATGGCCAGGATGGCCATTT
>JAHJDE010000014.1 GCA_018812525.1 Gammaproteobacteria bacterium | reverse complement strand
TGCGGCATATCGCACTGAATCTGCTGAAGAACGACAAGAGCCTGAAGCTTGGCGTGAAGAACAAGAGGTTGAGAGCCGGATGGGATGAGGCCTATCTGGCTAAGCTGTTGACGTCAGGCTAAATTTCATGCGTTTGCCCTGTGGAAATAACCGAAATTGTCAGAGATTTATATGTCTCTAACTGCCGTTCCGTTAAGCAGGAAAAGAAATCGTCATCGGCATTCTCGATAGCTATAACGGCTTTCTGAATCACCGTTTTCCCTTTGGCAGTGAATCTAACATTGATTGCTCTACTGTCGGTTGGTGATTGCTCTCTTATTACAAGGCCATCTTCTTCAAGTTTTCGAACTGCCTTTGAAAGAGTCATTTTGTCAATTTTTGAATGTTCCACAACATGAGCCTGAGTTGTTGGTTCCCCTTGTTCCTCAAACCATCTTAACGAAGCCAATATCGCATACTGAGTTTGTGTGATTCCAAATTCGCCCAGTACTTCCGATAATCTTCTCTGCCACAAGGCAGTGATTTTCCAGAGCAGAAACCCTGCACTTTCATCTGCTTTAGCATGCTTGAAGGGAGATGAATCAGCCATTTCTCGCTTTTTCGATCAGGTTATCCGTTTGCTCCATCATTCCATTCGCAACATCTTCTGCGACGATTTTTCTCCACACAAAGGATAGCGGCCCTTCGATACTCATTGTTGTCTTTATCTCCAATTCATCGCCGTGGATAACGAACTCATGGGAACCATACATCTTGGCGCCGGGGAAGCGCGTTAAGTCCGTAAATTGCCTATTTGGCTCTACTTTAATGATCTCGATATTAACTCGCGGTCCACCCTTTGGCTTGAGTATAAAGATATTGCCGACCTTGAATTCGCCATCTAATTTTGCGTATTCAATATCACTTTGCCATGTATGCCATTGATTTAAATCTGTCCATACCTTCCATACTTGCTCTGCTTTCAATCCTTGTACTTTTTTGCTGTAAGTTTTGCTCCACATATTCCTCTCCTACTATTGTTTGACAGGAGATAATGATAAACCGGTTTACTATATTCCGCAAGTGGGGAAAAGGGGTCTGACCGTGCGCAGTAACAGAGCTTCGGGGTCAGTTCCCGCCTTGTAACCTTGGTCCCACATGGGCCGCCTCGGCGAGCACCTTTGCCGCCCATTGGTTCAGGCTGGTCCCTGCCGCTTGCGCCGCCACCAGCGCCGCGCCATGGACCTCCGGCGGGATGCGCAGCATAAGTCTACCGCTGGCGGGCTTTTCCGCCGGCTTGCCGATCTTGGCACAGGTATCCAGATAGTCTTCGACGGCCTCTTCAAAGGCCTCTCGCAGTGCCGGAACGCTGTCGGCATGGAAGCTGATGATGTCGCGGATACCCAGCAACCGGCCAACCAGTATGTTGTCGCGGTCGTCAAATTCGATGCGGGCCGTGTAGCCCTTGTAGGTCATGGTGTTCATGGCGTGATTCCGATCATTTCGAGGAAGGCGCGGGCATCTTCCACTTGGTATGGCTTGGCTTCCTTGCCGGATGTGGCCGGTGAAAGGTGACGACATGCCCGTCATGTACAAACCGCACGCGAGAGCCGCGGCCTTCAATCACTTCGCAGCCAACGGCGATCAGCAACGCTTCGACTCGAACCCATTCCAGCGTACCCGTTGTCGGCTTGGTGAATAGGGCTTCTAGCGTCTTGCGGTGTTTGCTGTTCACTGGGCTTATGATAGCTGATTGTGCAATCAGGCGAGGCGCTTTTTGTAAAGGCAACCACGCATTGATGCGCCGGTTGGATTGCCGGTACAGTGCGTGGAGATGATGGGATATCAGTGAAAGGGGGATTCATGCCCATGGGACATGCTACAGCGGAGGCCATTTCACCGGATGGGGGCCATGCCTCCCAGTTGGAGGCGATCCGGTCCGACATGCTTCGTTTCGCCCTGCTCCAGTTGCGCGACAAGCCGGCCGCCGAGGATGCGGTGCAGGAGGCGCTGGCGGCCGCCTGGGAGGGGCTGGGGCGTTTCGACGGACGGGGCAGCTTCAAGTCCTGGGTCTATGCCATCCTCCGGTACAAGATCATCGACCGTATCCGTCAGCGTTCGCGGGAACCCATCGCCGAGATCGATCCGGGCGCTGGCTTCGACGCCCTGTTCGACCGGCGCGGCTTCTGGCTGCCGGAGGAGCGGCCCGCCGATTGGGGCGATCCCTTGCAGGAGCTGGAGAACGCGCAATTCTGGCGGATCTTCGACGCTTGCCTGAACCGGCTGCCGAAGGGAACGGCTCGGGTGTTCATGATGCGTGAGTTCCTGGGCCTCGAAACCGGCGAGATCTGCCAGGAGCTGGGGATGAAGGCGAACCATTGCTGGGTGGTGCTGCACCGTGCCCGCATGGGATTGCGCCTCTGCCTCGAATCCGATTGGTTCGAATCCGGAAGGGGGGGCTATGTTGAACTGTAAAGAGGCCGCCAGGCTCGTCTCCGAGGGCATGGACCGGAAGCTGGGGCTGGGAGAGCGTCTCTCGCTGGGTCTGCATCTGGCCTTGTGCCGGGGGTGCCGCCATTTCCGCCGCCAAGCGGATTTCCTGCGCACGGCGTGCCGGTACCATCCGTCCGGTGCAACCCGCCCGGAGGAAAAATAGTCATGTTAATCCGGATGGGCGGTTCATGATGATGGTCTCGGAGAACCAGGCAGTCAGTGTTAATGATCGTAGTGGTTGGCTACCGCCTTACGGATGCGTTCACGCGCCTCGGGGGTGAACTCGCTGCCTTCCATTACCCCCTCGGTTTGCCGACCCAGCCTGCGCAGGGCGCGGCTGATCAAGGCGACTTGCCGCTCGAATCGGCGGCAGTACAGGCACATCATGAGATGAAGCCGCAGACCCCAGCGTTCCCGGAAACTCAGGGGACGCTCATGACGCTCGGAGATCAACCGGCTCGCATCCTTACATGTCAGCATCTTCATTCACCTCTAGGCGGCCTGGCCGACCCAGTTTCTGTCAAGGCACCGCCGAAGCCCCAAACGGGCCCGATGCAGCATCGTCCACAGGTTGGTAGGCGTAATCGCCAACTCCTTACAAATATTTTCGGTTTCTTCTTCCATGACTTCGCGCAACATGAATAGGCGGCTCAGCCGATTCGGCAGGGTTTCCAGGCAATGTTGAAGGATAGTCATGAACTCTCCGCGTTCCAGCATCTCCTCCGGGTTGCCCCAATCGGAGGGCTTGTCCTTCCAATGTCCATGCGCATCGAACAGCCCATCGTCCAACCCGATGCCCTCCTCAATCTCCCCGCGATCATCGAGCGTGGTCATCCGGGCCTCATAGCGGAACATGTCCATGAGCTTGTGCTTGAGGATACCGACCAGCCAGGTCCTTGCGGATGCTTCACCGGCATATCGCTCGCGTGCCTGAAGCGCGGCCACCAGAGTTTCCTGCACCGCTTCCTCGGCTTTGTGTTCGTCCCGGCTATGCAGCAGGGCGTACTTGTAGAGGGCGGCGCCGTGCTCATCCAGCCAGGTGTCGGGGGCGCCAAGTAAATGTTCGGTCAATTCGGCCTCCTTGTAAGAGACGGGTGAAGAGACATATCTACATCGTGGGCATCCATTATGAACCATAGGTTCCAGAATAAAATCCATGTCAGGAATACCCTGCCCGCCCGACAAAGAATCAGCGGCGTATGAACCCGCCGGTCACAATACCACGAGGAGATCGACATGAACGCGATGCAAGTGTCCCCCGACAGTCCGGCTGCCGGCAAAGATACCCTATCCCCCGCGGTTCCCGAGAACTTCGACGCCATGGTGGCGGAAGCCGCCTATTATTTGGCCGAGCAGCGCGGCTTCACGCCGGGAAGCGAGGTGGACGACTGGTTGTGTGCCGAGGCCCAGGTGCGGGATAGCCTCGAACAGAACTGACCCGCCCCAAGCCCTTCATCCGGTGCGCGAAACTGCCAGCGCAGCCGTCACCCTGGAGCGTCCGTGGAACAAGCATTGCCCCGATTCATCCATTTCGGCCGTGAGGTCTGCAACGACCTGGATCAAGCCGAACGGCGCGAATGGTGGCTCACCAACGGCTTGGGAGGCTACGCGGCTGGTACATTGGCTGGCACCCTTACGCGCCGCTACCACGGGCTGCTGGTGGCGCCCCTTTCAGCACCGCTGGGCCGCCGACTGGTCTTCGCCAAGGCCGATGCCACACTGGTGCTGGGTGATCGGGGGATTCCCCTGCATACCAACCGCTGGGCCGGGGGTGCCATCGAGCCACGGGGCCATATGCAGTTAGAGTCCTTCCATCTGGACGGTCGGCTGCCGGTGTGGCGTTACGCCGTTGGCGATGCGCGGCTTGAGGCGCGCATCTGGCTGGAGGCGGGGGCCAACACCACCTATCTGGCCTGGCGCTTGTTGTCGGCGCCCGGCCATCACGAGCAGCCGAGGCTGAAGGTGCGTCTGCTGGTGAACCATCGGGATCATCACGGCAAGACCCACGCTGGGGACTTCGCCCCCAGAATCGAACAGTCGGACCATGCCCTGGAAGTGGGTTTCGACGACGGCGCGTCACTGCGCTTTCGTAGCCGCTGCGGGCGTTTTACGGGGGAGAAGACTTGGATCGAAGGCTTCCACCTGTCGGAAGAAACGCGGCGCGGCCTGCCAGACACGGACGACAACATCTGGGTAGGGACGGTTGACCTGCCGCTTTATCCAGGCGAGTGGGTGGGCTTTGTTGCCTCCACGGAAACGTCCTGTTCCCCTTACCTGGGCGAGGCCCTGCGCGAGCGCCGGCACCAGGACGCCAGTCTGCTGCGTCTGGCCAAGGCGAGGAATGCCTGCCTTTCAAGCGCGCCGGCCTGGATCGATCAGTTGGTGCTTGCCGCTTGCGACTTCCTGGTGGAACTGCCCCGCACGGAGGGCGGCCGGCGCGGCGCGGTCATCGCCGGCTACCCCTGGTTCGGCGAGTGGGGCCGGGACACCTTCATTGCCCTGCCGGGCCTGACCCTGCCCGTGCATCGCCACGAGGAGGCTCGGCGGATCATCGAGGACTGGGCCAGCTATCTCGATGACGGCCATCTCCCCAACCGCTTTCCGGAAGGGGGCGAAGCGCCGGAGTACAACTCGGCGGACGCCGCCCTCTGGTACCTGGAGGCCTGGCGTGCCTATGTGGACGCCAGCCGTGACCACGTCTGCCTGAAACGCCACTGGCCCGGACTCACCGGCATCGTCGATGCCTTCCGCCGGGGTACCCGCCACGGTATCGAACTGGACCCGGCGGACGGCCTGCTGCGGGCCGGCGGCGGCGATACACAGCTCACCTGGATGGACGCCCGAGTGGATGGCCGCCCGGTTACGCCACGGGGCGGCAAGCCGGTGGAGATCAATGCCCTCTGGTACAACGCGCTACTGAGCCTGGCCGACTTTGCCCGTCTGCTGGACAAGGACCCGGAACCCTACACCGGACTGGCGGAAAAGGCCCGCGCGGGTTTCGGCCGCTTCGTCCGCCTCGACGGCCTGGGGCTATTCGACGTGCTGGACACCCCCGAGGGAGATGACGCCCGCATCCGGCCCAATCAGGTGCTGGCCGTCTCCCTGCATCACTCCCCCCTGGACTCGGCGGACCAGGCACGGGTCGTGGCCGTGACGGGCGGGCGGCTGCTCACCTCCTGTGGCCTGCGCACCCTGGACCCGGCCGACCCCGTCTACCGGCCCCGTTACGAGGGTGATGTCCCGTCCCGCGACGCGGCCTATCACCAGGGACCAGCCTGGGCCTGGCTACTGCCCCATTACGCCCTGGCCATGCACAAAGTCACCGGCGACGCGACTGCGGCCCAGGCCTTGCTGGAGCCCTTGGCCGACCAACTGCTGGACGCTGGCCTGGGCACTCTGAGTGAGTTGTTCGACCCCGAACCGCCCCACTCGCCGCGCGGCGCACCGGCCCAGGCCTGGTCCGTGGCTTGCGTCTTGCAGGCATGGTGCGTCCTGGAACAAGCCACACGAGAGAGGAATAGTCATGCCTGACAACAACCCCGAACGCGCCCGCATCGAAGCCCAGCGGGAAGGCCGGGAAAGCTGGCGCTTGTGGGGGCCTTATCTTTCGGAGCGGGCCTGGGGTACGGTGCGGGAGGACTACTCCGCCGACGGCACGGCATGGGAGCATTTCCCCTTTGACCAAGCCGCCAGCCGGGCCTTCCGCTGGAGCGAGGACGGCATCGCCGGCATCTGCGACGAGGAGCAGCGCCTGATCTTCGCCCTGGCCCTGTGGAACGGGCGTGACCCGCTACTCAAGGAACGTCTGTTCGGTCTCACCGGCAACCAGGGCAATCACGGCGAGGACGTGAAGGAATGCTATTTCCACCTGGACGCCACGCCCACCGCCAGTTGGCTGCGCTATCTCTACAAATACCCCCAGGGCGAATTCCCCTACCGCTGGCTGGTGGAGGAAAACGCCCGCCGAAGCCGCGACGATCCCCCCGTGACCCTGCACGATGCCGGGGCCTTCGCGAATAACCGCTACTGGGACGTGGAGGTGCGCTACGCCAAGGCCGGGCCGGAACAGATGCTGATCCGCCTGTTCGCCGCCAACCGGGGACCGGAGCCCGCCACCCTCTGGCTGCTGCCCAGTCTTTGGTTCCGTAACACCTGGAACTGGGGCGATGGTGAGGAAAAGCCGGTCATGCGGGAAATCCCCCCGCCCAAGGGCGCGGTCTGGGCGGTGCGCGCCGAGCACCCCACCCTGGGCGCCTATTACCTCTACGGCCGACGCCAGGCGGATCGGCTGTTCACCGACAACGAGACCAACAGCCAGGCCCTGTGGGGCCAGCCCAATGTTCACCGCCACACCAAGGATGCCTTCCAGCGTTACTTCATCCACGGCGAAACGGACGCGGTCAACCCGGAACAGACCGGCACCAAGTTCACCGCCTGCCACCGGCTCACCGTGGCCGCTGGCGAGACCGCCATGACCGGCATGGTGCTCTCCCGCGAGCCCCTGGCAGAACCCTTTGCTCGATGGGAAACCACCATTTCCCTGCGCCAGGCCGAGGCCACGGTGTTCTTCGACGAGCTGCTGCCTCACGCCAACACCGAGGATCACCGCATCCTGCGCCAGGCCCTGGCCGGCATGGTCTGGAGCAAGCAGTTCTTCCACTACGATGTGGCCCGCTGGCTGGACGGCGACGGTCATCCTCCGCCCGCGTTGCGCCGGCAGGGCCGCAACCGCCACTGGCGGCATTTCCGGCTCAAGGCCGTGGTGTCCATGCCGGACAGGTGGGAATACCCCTGGTTCGCAGCCTGGGACCTGGCCTTCCATGCCTCGGCCCTAGCCCTGGTGGACCTGGATTTCGCCAAGGACCAGATCGAGCTGGTGCTCAAGGAAAACGCCTTGCATCCCAACGGCCTGATCCCCGCCTACGAATGGGCCTTCGGCGACGCCAACCCGCCGGTGCACGCCTGGGCGACGTTGAAGCTCTATCGCGCCGAGCGGGTGCAACGAGGCGTGGAGGACCGGGCCTTCCTCAAGCGGGTGCTGCACAAGCTCTTGCTCAACTACGCCTGGTGGATCAACCGCAAGGACCCCGAGGGCCACAACCTGTTCGAGGGCGGCTTCATGGGCCTGGACAACATCTCCGTGTTTGACCGCTCCCAGCCCCTGCCTCCCGGCCACGCCCTGAAACAGGCCGACGCCACCGGTTGGATGGCCATGTATGCCCTCAACCTGACCCTCATGGCCCTGGAAATCACCGTGGAAGACCCTGCCTACGAGGACATCGCCCTCCAGTGCTACACGCAGTTCATGAACATCGCCGCCGGCATCGCCGGCCACAACGGCGACGGCCTCGCCCTATGGGATGAGACGGAGGGCTTCTACAAGGACCTGCTGCTGGGTCCGGATGGCATTCAGCGCCGCATCGACGTGTTCTCCTGGGTGGGCATCATTCCCCTGTTCGCCTGCGAGGTGGTGGACCAGCGCCTGCTGAAGACCGCGCCCCGCTTCGCCGCGACCCTTATGAAGCACGGCGGTGGCGGCTTCGACGGCCACGTGGTATGCGCCTGCCCAGTGCATGAGAACGAACGCGGCGAACACCTGCTGTCCCTGGCCGACCCGGACAAGCTGGCCCGCGTACTGTCCCGGGTACTGGACGAGGAGCAATTCCTGTCCCGCCACGGCGTGCGCGGTGTTTCCCGGTTTCACGCCCGCCATCAGTACCTGGGCGAACTGCCCGGCGTCGGCCATGCCTACATGGAATACCAGCCGGGTGAATCGGCCAGCGGGATGTTCGGCGGCAATTCCAACTGGCGCGGCCCGGTCTGGCTGCCGCTGAACTACCTTCTCGTCCAAGCCGTGGAGAAATACCACCGCTATCTGGGCGGCAGCTTCACCGTGACCGCCCCGTGCCTAGGCGGCCGTGCCGTCCCCCTGAAGGAAGTGGCCAACCTGCTGGCCGAGCGTCTGGTAGATCTGTTCCGGCGCGGGCCAGACGGAAGCATCCCCGCCTATACGCCGGATTCCCCTTTGCAGCACGACCCCCACTGGCGCGATCTGCACCTGTTCCACGAGTATTTCCACGGCGAGACCGGCCAGGGCCTGGGAGCCGCCCACCAGACCGGCTGGACCGCCCTTATCGCCAACTTGATCTTCAGGCGTTACCGGGAGGACATTCCCGAGTATTGGAAGGCACACCGATGACGCAGGCCTTAGGCGTCGAGCAAGAATAACTTGAACATCTCGCATCTCGTCTTCAGGCCACATTTGGCCGAACCTCAATCGCAAACTCCTCGACGTAGCACTGCTACGCCTGCGGTTTTGCTCAATCGGTTCGAC
>JAHJDE010000140.1 GCA_018812525.1 Gammaproteobacteria bacterium | reverse complement strand
CATGGCGGGGGTGCCTTATCACGCGGCCGAGGGCTATCTGGCCAAGCTGGTGAAACAGGGCGAGTCGGTGGCGATCTGCGAGCAGATCGGTGATCCGGCGACCTCGAAAGGTCCGGTGGAGCGCAAGGTCACCCGCATCGTGACGCCGGGCACCGTAACCGACGAGGCCCTGCTGGAGGAGCGCCGCGACAACCTGCTGGCGGCCCTGTGCGAGGGGCTGGAACACCAATTCGGCCTGGCCACGCTGGACCTGACCGGCGGCCGCTTCCGGGTGCAGGAGCTGAAGGGTATCGAGGCCCTGGAGAGCGAGCTGGAGCGGCTACGCCCCGCCGAGCTCCTGCTCGATGACGAGAGCGGCCTCTTCGCCCGGCTGCAACAGCGGGGCACCACCACCATGGGCAGCCGCCTGCTGCGGCGCTGGCTCAACCGGCCCCTCCGCGATCGGGACGCCATCCGCAACCAAGCCATCGCCGACAGTGAGCGCATCCTGGCGCGAGCAGGTATCACTCAATCTCGTCTGTATCAATGGCAGGCGCCCGCACCTCTCGGCTTGGCGGTGGAGTAACTTGCCGCGCCTTCATGAACTCACGCTCCAGGTCAATCAGGTACTCCAACCGGCTGCGGAGAAAGCCATCGGCGTTGTTCTCCCTGAGGGCACTCAATGCATTTTTAGGGATGGCATGGCTCGCCAAGATCAAATCCGTTTGTTCGCTGGCCTCCAGCGACACCAGCCAATTCTTGGCCTGGGACCGGTCTTTGGGATCGATTTTCAGGATGCGGTTGGCTGGGCTGGATTTTAGAATCCGGTCTTGAACTGTTGCTGCGATATAGCCTATGGCCAAGGGGCCGTGTTCCTGCACCTCCCGCCAAGGCGCTGGCAGGGGAGTACCATCCTGACTGCGGGGATACTGATTCAATAACACAAGTAGCAGTGCCCTGACCCTTGCGCTACGCATGTCAAAGGTTTTGGGGAACGGTTGCGCAGCTTCATCTAACCGCATGGTCTCCAGTACCCCTGGGTCAGGAATGTGTGCCACCTTGTCCTTGAGTTCCTTGAGCAAAAGGCCAACCCGTGATGGATTTCCGGAGGCGAACCACCCCGTGAAGGAGGAGACCCAAAACCAGCGCGTCAGGAATTCCCGCTGCCCAGGAGAAGGATCTGGACATGCCCCGAAAAAGGCACCCAGCGCCACTAATTGCATGGAATAGGGCAATACCCGATGGTTATATACGCCTAGATCGTGGAGAAAAAGGGCCGCGCGGACCAGCGCTTCCTGGGTCTGACTTACGACGGCGGGTAGTCTGTCACGCAGGCCGGAGATTTTTTCATCTTTGAGGCGAGCCCAATCGGTACGATAAATATCCTCATCCATAGTCGCCAGTAGTGCCCGTAGAACAATTACCGGATTGATACCCCCGAAACCGTGGCTGTCCAGTTCCTCAAGAATGTCTTTGATGTGCTCCGACAGTGTACGGGTGGATTCACCTGTCGGGTCTTCACGGTAACTGAGAGCGGAGACCATTTCGTCCGCGGTAACTTTCTTCCCCCGCGAGTTAAGACGCGCGAATATCTCCACGGCCTGATTGAGGCCCGTATCTTTAATGCGAATTACCGGAACCTTATAGGATTGAAAGCGCTGTAAGAGATCGCGGATAGCCCCGACATATTGATGCCCTTTGTCCTTTTGTGCGTTCTTTAGAATGCGCTCCGATTCGTCAAGAAACGACACGGTGTCCAATAGACGCCACATGGGGAAGAGGTGCGGCTTTTGTTTCGCCTCTTCCGGTCTCAGGTGTTCGAAGTTATTGATTTCAATGTTGTACCAGACGTTCCAACGGTCGGGATCTTCATCATCGTCATTTCCAACCGCTGCTTCAGCCGGTGCCATAAGTACCCCGGTAAGGGTCGAAAGCCGCTGCTGCCCGTCTAGCACGTGGGCCATCGCACCGCCGACGCTCTGGGGAAGGGGGGGGATCGCAACCGGTCCCACCCAGCGGCGGCTGCTGACCCGCTCATCAGTCTCCCACACCAGAAGGCTGCCGATCGGATATTGACGATTGATGCTATCCAGCAGCTCTGTCATCTGCTGACGGCTCCAGACATATGAACGCTGGAATCGAGGAATACGTAATTTTCCGGACCGCACTTGGTTCAGTAGTTCGAAGACAAATACCACCTCGGGCTTTACTTCCGGTATTCGGTTCTGGACGGTTTCCATGTACCTCACCTTACAATTCGTCGATGATCAGTTGAATAAGCTGGTCCAACTCGTCCTGTCCGTCCCGTTGGCGTAATACCTCAGAGGAAAGAACGTTTCTGTAGTCCCTGAGTTTCTCAATGATGTTATTGACCGGCTATGAGTTAACTGAACATTTATTTAGAAGAATAGTCATCTATAAACTATACTTCAATACAATCTGAATGAAGTGCGATAAGGAGAATGCAGTCATGAGTGAAGAATGGCTAAGCGATGCGAGAAAGATACCTGATG
>JAHJDE010000139.1 GCA_018812525.1 Gammaproteobacteria bacterium | reverse complement strand
TTGCAAAACTGCAAGAACCTCTTGCGGTTCAGGGATGAACCGCCATTTTCAATGGCCTAAGCCATTGAAAATGAAGAAAACGGAAAATCGCATTTTTCGTTTTCGCCTTGCAAAATGGCCAGGATGGCCATTTTGCAAGTTTCTCAAGATACATCTTGTGGGGGATCTTCCATGTTGTCCTGTACCGCGATCCACTCCGCCCCGGTAGCCACCCAAGCGGAGAAGCCCTGGCCTCTGTTTCTTGCCGCCTTGCTCTGTCTGGCGGCGTTTTTATCTCCAGCACAGGCGGCGGACGGCCCCCTTCAGCCGGGCGAGGCCTACCACAGCCGCTTTGCCGGCGTGGTGGACAGCGGTGGTGGCGTCCTCGCCATCGACACCGCCGGCACCGTGGGAAGCATCCTCGACCTGCGCAACCCCTCCCAGGCCCCGCGCGGCCAGCACTGGCTCAACGAGCCGCAGCGCAATCCTGTCACCGCAGGCGAAGTGGGGCAGGTCTTCGGCATCGCCCTCGACGAGGCTGGCCCCAATGTCTATCTGACCGCCACTTCCGCCTTCGGCCTGCACCGCACCCCCGACAACGCCGCCTGGATGACCGGCATGTGGGGGGCGGGCGGCGGCCCCGGCACGGTCTGGAAGCTCGATGCCGCCAACGGCTACCGGCCGGCGGTCTTCGCTCAGATCAGCCTCGACGGGCGGGAGAACAGCGCCCCCGCGCTTGGCAACATCGCCTACGATAAATGGAACAAACAGTTCTACGTCTCCGACCTGGAGACCGGCATGATCCACCGGCTGCGGCTGGCGGACGGCAGCGACCTGGGCCGCTACGACCACGGCGTCCAGGGCCGGCCCGCCTTCACCGACGCCCAGACCGGCGCGGCCCAATCCCTGCCGCAGGTCCCCTTCGATCCCGCCAAGACCGCCAACATCGCCACCTGCCCAACCGAATTCACCAAGACCCCCGACTGCTGGAACCTTGCCGACTTCCGCCGCCGCGTCTGGGGCCTGGGCGTGCGTAAAGACTTCACCAGTGGCCAGGTACGCCTCTACTACGCCCTCTGGTCCTCGGAGGCCCTGGGCAGCGCCGGCTTCGCCGCCGCTGGCGCCGACGAGAAAAAGAACAGTCTCTGGTCGGTCGGCATCGCCGCCGACGGCGCCTTTGACCCGAGCAGCGTCAGGCGCGAATTCCTCCTGCCCGATTTCTTCACCAATGCCGCCGACCTCGCCGCCAAGGGTGCCAGCCGCCCGGTGAGCGACATCGCCTTTCCCGAGTGCAGTGCCCGAAATCTAATGCTGGTCAGCGAACGCGGCGGGGTGCGCAACCTCGGCCTCGACCAGGAGAATCCCTTCGCCAACCCCCATGAATCGCGCGTGCTGCGCTACGAACTCGACGCCCAGGGCCTCTGGCAACTCCAGGGGCGCTACGATGCCGGCTACTACGACCGCAAAGGCGAGAATGAGCCCTGGCTGCGCGCCAACAGCGCCGGTGGTATCGACTTCGGCTATGGCTACGACCTCAACTGGGCCATGGACAGCCAGAAGCCCGACGACTTCGCCTGGATGACAGGCGATGCCCTCTGCTCCCCGCTCGGACCCTGCTACACCCCCGTCTCCGGGCTGCTGGACGACGGCTCCCAGGTACATGGGCCGCAGGGCTCGCCGCAGGCCGCCTTCAGCGAACTGCTGCCGCCCGGCGCCCTGCAACCCTATCCCCCCAGCGGGGAACCCTACCCGCCACTCGGGCCGAGTCAATCCTACATGGTCGATTCCGACCTCAACGTGGGCGCGGACGGCTTCACTGTCGACATGGACTCCCTGACCAAAAACGATGCCACCAAGATCGGTGACATCGAGATCTACGAACCCTGCGGCCTGGAGCCCCCACCGGTGGTTGAAGAGCCGCCGGTGGTCGAAGAACCGCCGGGCATCATCGATCCCCCCATAGAGGACGGCCCGCCCGAAGAGAGCGGACCCGACCTGGAAAAGATCAAGGAAGGCCCGGCCGAGTGTGATGACGGGGGCATCTGTACCTTCACCATCACCGTCCGCAACAACGGCCCCGGCGTCTGGTCCGGCCCTCTCTGGGAACTGGACAGCCTGCCGCCGGGCGCCACCTTGCTCGACTACCGGCCCCAGCCAGACTGGATCTGCAACCAGGCAGGGCAGAACGTCAACTGCTTCCACGGCTGGGTGACCCTGAACCCCGGCGATACGGTCAGCCTGCAAATCGATGTGTTGTTGCCCTTCGGCCTGGCTGGCCAGACCGTGGAAAACTGCATTGCCGATGTCTGGCTGCCCGGGCGTGACCCCAATGATCCCGCCGTGATCCGGGCCATCGAACAGTCACTGGGCGCCCTGGGTTATCCGGTTGGCGTGATTGATGGCTTCCTCGACATCAATACCATGACCGCCATCGCCCAATTCCAGGCGGACAACGGCCTGCCGGCCACCGGGTTGATCGACCAGACCCTCATCGACCTGCTGTTCCCTGCCAATGCCGGCCAGGGTGGTGACTGGAACCCCGCCAACGACGCCGACTGCCATAGCGTACGCATCTTCCGGCGGCAACCGCCGCCACCCGTCGGCGTCGGCGGCGCGCCCAATCCCGACCTGGAAGTGCGCAAGCAGCAGCAGAGCGCCAACTGCCGTGCGGGCGGGCTCTGCACCTTCCGCCTCATGTTCCTGAATCGCGGACCGGGCGACTGGACCGGCCGGCCTGAGATCGTCGACACCCTGCCGCCGGGGGCAACCCTGGTGCAGGGCCCGCCCGGTTGCACACAAAATGGTCAGACGGTGAACTGCCTCTATGGGCAGACCCTCACCCTGCCGCCCAACGTCCCGGGATATCTGACCCTGGTGGTGCGCATGCCCGCCAACCTGCGTAGCGGCGCACAGAATTGTGTTGCGTTGCCGCCGACGATCGCGAATACCGATCCCAACCCCGGCAACAACCGCCACTGCATTCCGATCCGGGTAGACCCGCCGCCGACCCCGGATCTTGGCACCCTCAAGTTGCAGACAAGCGGGAGTTGTCAGCCGGGTGGAGAGTGCAGTTTCGACCTCTATCTCATCAACTACGGACCGGGCCGCTACAATGGCACTCCGCAACTGAGCGATATCCTGCCCCAGGGCGCCAGCCTGGTGACGGCCTCCGCCCCCTGGAAGTGCGGCCAGCGGGGGTCGGCATTGGAGTGCAGCCATCCCGACAAGGGGCTCAACCCCGGCAAGGCCCGCAAGCTGTCGATCAGGGTGAATCTGCCGAGCGGCATTCAGACTGGGGCGCAGAATTGTGCCAGGGTCAAACGCCCTGTCGGCCAACGCGATCAGGTATCCGCCAATGATGAGCATTGCGTGCCGATCAAGCTGGATACGCCGCCACCACCGCCACCGCACACGGAAAGCAGCGACACCAGCGTGGAGAAGTCCCAGATAGGTACCTGTCAGCCCGGTGGGGAGTGCCTGTTCGAGCTGAAGTTCACCAACATGGGAGACAGCGAATGGCAAGGGACGCCGAAGATAACGGACCTGCTGCCCGTGGCGGGGATCAAGCTCGGCTCGGCGTCACCCTCTACATGGCGTTGTTCCAGTGGCGGGACGGCGATCACCTGTGAGCACGGCGCCACCCGCATCCCGCCCAACGGCAGCACCAGCCTGATGCTGCGGCTGCTGGTGCCGAAGAGCATCCATCAGGGCATGCTCAACTGCGCCATTGTCGAGACCCCCAGCCAGGGGCCGACCGATGTCAACCCCAACAACGACCGTCATTGCATCCCGGTGAATGTCACCTCTATCGGCTTTACGCCGAAACCACCGCCGGTGATCCCGCCGAGTCCGCCCCCGGTGCATAAACCACCGCCGGTGACCACGGTGACGCCTGGCTGTCCGCCCGGAACCCACACCTGCGGCAAGCGATGCATCCGCTGCCCCAAGGGAACCAACTACATCGCCAGATCCTGCACCTGCAAGAAACCGCATGTCGATACCAGTTGTCCGAGGGGTACCTTCTGGAGCAAGAAATACGGTAAATGCATCGTGAAGCAGAAGCCGCCGACGCATACGCCTTCACACACGGTGCGCTGCCCCTTCGGCACCATCCAGGCCGGCAACATCTGCATCAGGATCAACATAGGCCCCAGCAGACCGCAGACGCCGAGTCACAGCCACGGAGGGGGTTGTGGGTTAGGGGGGTGCCGCTGAAGCAGATAGGGCGCGGACCCTTGGGGACCGCGCCTTTTTCCCACAGGCTGGCAGGCTGTGCGGCGATGCCGAAGAATCACTTTGCCTACAGCGCCCTCAGGGTCGGTAATATCATGGCCTACGATTGATCCTGGCAAAGCCTGGCTGATCTGTGCTTCGGCCATAGGGATTGAATGATTGTTCATTCCTGTCCGCCATCAATTAACCTGGTTAGCGAGATACTTTAGTCGAAGGCTGAATGGCCTTAGGCCAAAGTATCTTGCTAATCTATCACCCAGAAATCTCATCTTAACCGCCAAGGACGCAAAGAACGCGAAGGAAAACATTGATTTACATCTACCCGTTGATTCACTGATCGGGTTTGAGAGGAATTACAGATAAGGCATTGTATTCTTAGGAGCTGTCCGGGAATAAGTTGGACAATATCGCGCTCAGATTCAGGTCAGATTTGGTCGATCTGATTGAGCAAAACCGCCTATTTTCGCGGCAGAGCCGCTCCCACCGCCGTGGGAGCGGCTCTGCCGCGAAACAG
>JAHJDE010000138.1 GCA_018812525.1 Gammaproteobacteria bacterium | reverse complement strand
CGACCACGCACGGAGGAGGGACAATTGGGTTCGCGTAGGTCGATGAATCGGTGGAGGGCGTCATGCCTCCGTGTTATACAAGATTTCCTCCGTTGTGTCCCGTGGTTTCTTGCGGAATGAGTGGGTTGACCGAATATTTACGTATGGAATTGCTGGAGGCCTGTCCGGTAATTTAGTGTGTTGCGATATGAGGTGTACTGTCAACAGCGGACACCAGCAATTATTCCTGAATCCGTGACGAAATAACCAACCCAATTGGTACAGATTGCATTACCGACAAATACACTCTGGTATTGCCCCCCACCCAGCCCCCCTCGCAAAAGAGGGTGTCGCAAACGGACAAGGACAGAGCTACGGGCAAGCAACCCAATTCGTCGCGTCAGTGGTGTATCTATAGGGTCCCCTTCACCCGAGGAGACCCCTATGAGCAGACGTACCAAAAAAAGCGATATCCCGGCCTTCATGCGGCGCCGTTTCAAAACGCCATCCCAGGGGATCGAGCCCATCGTCCGCTTGTGGCTTCTGCGCATGCTCGTCCCCTTGGAGGCGCACCGGGGATTTGTCGATTCCGATGAGCTGCACAGTGATGCCCTCGCCAGGGAGATCGGCCTGGGTGACTGGGTCGATGGATCGAAGGCGTTCGACTACGACGGCATCCGGGCGGAACTGCGCCAGCGCCATCAAGAGGCCGAGGACGATCAGGCCAACGCCCCCTTGCCGCCCATCCTGCGGAAAAACATCGAACGCTTCGCGAAGCTGGTGGGCCTGTCCGTTGCGGATCGCCAGATCCTGGCGTTCGCGGTCTTCATCCATTCCGAGGAGATGCTGGACGATGTGGGCGGCTGGCTGGGGGGACTCTCCACGCTGAAGCTCTGCCAAGTCCTCGCCGTTCTGCTCGATCTCACAAAAAAGGCCGTCGAGGCCGCCCTCGCCCCACAGGGCGCCCTGGCAAGCGCGGGGCTGGTCAAGCTGGACCGGGATGGAAGTCTGGGCCTGCGCGGCATGCTCGATCTACTGTCGTCCAGTTTCGCCGAGCAGATGCTGAATTCGGACGCGGACCCGGTAGAGTTGATGCGCGAAACCCTGGTGCCCTGTTCCCCCGGCCTACTCAGCCTGGCCGATTTCGGGCACATCGCCCCGTCCCTGAAGATCTTGCGCCCCCTCCTTAAACAGGCCATGACGACGAAGCGCAAGGGGGTCAACATCTATCTCCACGGCGAACCGGGCACCGGCAAGAACGAACTGGCCAAGGCCCTGGCCCAGGAATTGGGGAGCGAGCTGTTCGAGGTGGCCAGCCAGAACGGGGATGGCGACCCCATCAAGGGGGAGCAGCGCCTCTGCGCCTTTCGCGCCGCCCAGAGCGTCCTGTCGCGGCGGCGGGCCATCGTCCTGTTCGACGAGGCGGAGGATGTCTTCAATGACGGCCACCTGTTCGCCCGCAGCACCGCCCAGACCCGTAAGGCATGGGTCAACCGCATGCTCGAAGACAACCCGGCGCCGGCCTTCTGGCTCTCCAACACCGTCGGCGGGCTCGATCCGGCCTTCATCCGCCGCTTCGACATGGTCATCAAACTCCCTGTGCCCCCCCGGACCCAGCGGGAGCAGATCCTTCGCGCCGCCTGCGGCGATCTGGTGCCGGGTTCGGTCCTGACGCGCATCGCCGAAGAGGAGAAGCTGGCCCCCGCCGTGGTCGCGCGGGCCGCCTCCATCCTCCATCTCATCCGCGACGGCCTGGAGGAAATCACCCCGTCCGCCGCCTTCGAACGGCTGATCTCCAACACCCTGGAGGCGCAAGGCCACGGCCCCTTGCGCCTGGGCGACCCCAACCGCCTGCCGGAGATCTACGACACCGCCTTCCTCCATACCGACCTGGACCTGGCCCCGGTCAACGAGGGACTGCTGCGAAGCCGCGAAGGCCGGCTCTGCCTCTACGGCCCGCCGGGCACCGGCAAGACCGCCTATGGACGCTGGCTGGCCGAACGGCTGGGCATGCCCCTGCGGGTGGAGCGCGCCTCTGACCTCCTCTCCATGTGGGTCAGCGGCAGCGAAAAGAACATCGCCCGCGCCTTCCAGGAGGCCGGCCAGGACGGCGCCCTGCTCCTGATCGACGAATTGGACAGCTTCCTGCAAGACCGTCGCCAGGCCCAGCGCGGCTGGGAGGTCAGCCTTGTCAACGAAATGCTCACCCAGATGGAAGCCTACCCCGGCGTCTTCATCGCCTCCACCAACCTCATGGACGGACTGGACCCGGCCGCCCTGCGCCGCTTCGACCTCAAGATCAAATTCGGCTTCCTTCGCCCCGGCCAGGCCACAGAACTCCTGCGCCGCCACTGCCAGGAACTGGCCCTGCCCGCACCGGACCCAGAAGAGACCACGCGCCTGCAACGCCTGGCCAACCTCACCCCCGGCGACTTCGCCGCCGTCAGGCGCCAGCACCGCTTCCGCCCCCTCGAAAACCCCGCCGGCCTGATCGCCGCCCTGGAGGCCGAATGTACCCTGAAAGAAGGGGCCAGGCCGGCCATCGGATTCGTGCATTGATGAGGTTGTGAATTACCCCTTCCCCCCTGCGGGGGAGGGTTGGGGTGGGGGAAAAAAGTTTGTAGGTTGGGTTAGGCGCACAATCCCAACATGGCCGAAGATCCAGTCAAAGCAGCCGTGCGCCGTAACCCAACAAAGGCCGGTGAGCAGAATAGGGTCAGGATCTGAGTCACATCGTTTTCATCCAAACCAAGAGGCCACGTCATGACCATCGCCTAAACACACACAGGACTTTCATTTAAGCCAAAAATTTGATGTAGGCCACTATCAATGATCTCAAAGGAGACGCCCATGGGTAACGCCATGTTGACTGAATGGGAATTGGTGACTGTCGATCGGGATGAAAAGGCGCGGGAGCTGCTCGCAAATCTGAAAGAACACAGTTCCGAACTGATGGAATTGCTGGATTCGGTGAGCGGGCGCCGCTATGAGGACGTTGTTTATCGCTTCTATTGCGGTTCCTACAAGATATATGGTGCGCAAGAAAACACTGACGCAATCGTGGAAGCCTTGCGCAAGGTTGCGCCGAAGGGCATCCCCCTTTCGCCCATCTTCGAGAGAATCTATCAAGCGGGAGTCAGTGCCAAGCAAATTGACGCGGAGATTACTGAGCAAGGCAAGCCCATTCTGGAGGCGTTCCTTCATGCCCGCTACTTTCTGGAAATGGCTGTGAAATACGGGGATGAGTTGCAGGATCAACCTGCGTATTTTCCCTGTGGATGGGCTGCGGTGTTATGTCTGTATCAGATTCGATGAGGAGACGAATATGACTGATGAAAATGCGTGTGAAGAGGACAGCGGTTTTTGTCCGATAGAGCTGACCAAGCAGGATCGGGAGTTGCTGACAAATCTGCGGAGCCGGCATGCCGAATTGGTTGAACTGTACAAAGATGTGAACTATATGGGTTATGAGGATGGCATCTATCGTTTCTACCACGGGTCGTTCAAAGTTTACTACTTGCAGCCGCTGACAATCAGGATTGTCGATGTCCTACGGCAACTCGCACCCGATGGGACAACCTTATCATCCCGGTTCGAAGAGATCTACCAAGCGGGAGCCGCCAGCGAAAAACAGTGGGAACGGGCACATAATCGCGTCTGGAATAGCCATGCCAGACCTCTCGTTGAGGCCTTTTGTCATGCCCGATATTTCTTGGAAATGGCCGTTCGGTTTGGGGCCGCTGATCAGATGAATGAGCCCATCTATTTTCTCCCCAGCGGATTTGCTGCCTTGTTGACTCTATATGGGATTCGATAACAAAGAATCGTTTCTATTTCAATTTGTAGGTTGGGCTAGGCGCACACACCAAACATGGCTTAAAATCTCGGCCAAGTTGCCATGCCCTGCAATCTAACAGAGGACCTTGTTGTGGAAGGGTTAGTCATACCTATCCTCTATGGATGTGGCGATGAAGGTTATAGAATTGCCGAATCTCTCAATATCTGCGCACCTCAACATCTCCTGTTCCTTGGGCAGCCCACACAGAAAGCAACTGCAACAGCATCAAATGTGGACATTCATTTTTCAGGGCCACGTATCCATATCTATGTCATTTCCATCGCTGACCTCGATGATTGGCGACCTATTCTGTATTCACAGGTAAAGCAGGAGGCATTCAACCTATTGTTGATAGCCAATGACGCAACCCCACTCATGGACTTTATGATATTTCACCAACCAATGATGGAGAAATTTGATAGGGTGATTCAGTTGCCAGTCAAGTTAGAAAGCAGGAACCACGATGATACTTCCTCATTTATCGCTGGAATCCTCCATACGATTTCCGCGCATTATCCCGATGAATTCTTTGAAACAACAACGTGGGGCGGGGCTGGCGTGATTCTTTGCTCGAGTATATTCTCAGGCGCACAGCGGATCGAACATACGGTCAGCGATATTGTGATTCACCTGAGCAAGCTGGTGCTTCAGTCTATCCATCCGAAAAGGGTTCTGATTTCTGTAATATGCGATCGACTCACGGTAGGTGAGTTTGACCAGATAACATCATCCATAGCTCACTCAGAGCCCACGCCATCTTCTGATAAGATAATTCTTAGCGCTACATTCCAACAAGAACAAGTGCAAGATAAGTTGGCCGTTGCCGTGATGTTGACATGAGCAGCCAAATACATGTAGCTTGGGTTGCGGTGCGCATCAGCCCTGCCAGAAAACGAAACCTCATTGGAAAGCGTGCCTAACCCAATCTACATTACTAATGTGATTATCCCGCATTTTAGAATGCCGCCCACATGATATATTAGCGTTAAAAGGTCCTCATCGGAGAATATGCATGACCTCATCAGATATTGAAATAATTAATGGCTTCACAAGCATACTTGAAGAATTCTCAAGAATTCCAACAAAAAATAGAGATAGTACTTATCTTGAGCTGTGTCAATACCCAACACGACGGTTCGAGGAAATTTGCAGCAGGCTATTAGCATTTTATTTCGATCCACAGCGAGAGCATGGCCTCGGCGAGCTATTTATCCGCTCGTTATTGGATCTCGTAGAGGAACAAAAGATCGAGAAAGACATTCAGATTATCGAATTTTCCAATCTTAGGGTTGTTACAGAAGATTTCGCAGATGGAAAGCGCATCGACTTAGTAATTATTTCTGATGATTTTGTTATCGGAATTGAGAATAAAATCACAGCCTCCCTTTACAATCCACTTAGGATTTACTCTAAGCGGCTGCGTGAGTACGGGAAACAAATAACCATTAAATTGGTTCTGTCAGTGTTTAATGCATTTTCGCAAGACGAGTTGACGTTGATGGGAGAGACAGGTTTTAAACCCATTACCTACATTGACCTGTTTACTTCAATAAAAATAAATATCGGTGATTATATTGCCACTTGCAATCAAAAATACTTAACTCACCTGTATGACTTTATCGCGACGATTGAAAACATGAAACAACCACATTTTGCAAATCCAGAAATGGCAGGCTTCTTTATAGACAATGAAGAAGGAGTTACTAGACTAAAGAACGCTCACGATAACTACATCAAAGAATTGCGCGAACTTCATGACTCACGCCTTCAAGATTTAAGGACTGAAATTCAAACTAAAACTAAGTGCCAGGACTGGTGGGTTTGGGGAAAGAAATATCTTGGAATATCTAAGGGTGAACAGTCCGATGCAGGAGATTATAGGATCGGCATTGAGGGTGAGTTTGTGCCATCAAAAGACGGCCCATATAATAGGTTCGATATTTATTTTACGACATGGAGCAAAGGAGGTGATGACCACTACCGCAGCAAACTTAGAATAAAATATGGGGAACTGAAACCTAAAAACAACACAGGGGATTGCAAGGTTATGCTAAAGAAGTCATCATTCAGCGGCGGGGATGCTATTGAAATATGCGATGAACTGAATGAATGTTATCAGTTTATAGTAGGAATTACTGCTGATTCAAGCTCAACGTAAGATGGGCTCCAAGAATTTGGAAATTTACCAGATGCTTACTTTCTCTATCGTTAATAATATTATCAAATTTGACCACTATATGGATAGCTCTCCATGATTTTTCAGATTACCTTTTCCCAGCATTGTGGTAACAACCCAGGGCAGCAGGACGCCTTGTGGAATGGTGAGTCTGTCTTTCAGCAGCGAAACCTCATACCGAAACAGCGCTGGGTGGCGTCATCGGACCCTGTGGTTGTTGCGGTGGCGGATGGTGTCGCCAATAGCCCGATGCCTCATAAGGCCAGCCGGTGTGTGCTGGACTTGCTGGCCGCCGAGGTGGCGGCGGGGGCTGCCGTTGATGCAAGGCTGGTGCGTCGTGTTCACGGCCTTTTGTGCAATGCCCTATCAAAGGGCAAGACACGGGGTTCCTCGACCACACTGGCATTAGCGGGATGCCGGAATGATCGCTGCAAGATCCTGTCGGTGGGTGATAGCCGGGTTTACCGCATCGCGGCCGACGGGAAATGGGAGCAGTTGTCCCGCGATCACAGCCTGTTGAATACCCTGATCGATCAGGGTGAGGCCGATGCCGATGAGGCGTATGCCAGTTTCTATAACCTGCTTGACTCTTGTCTTGTGGCAGACGATGAGGAAACCGAATTTCCGATTTGTTGTGTGGAGTCGCCCTTCTTGGAGGGGGATGCCCTGTTGTTATGCACCGATGGCGTTCATGACACGCTGGGTGACTTGAGGCTTCAGCAGCTTATGGCCCAAGGGCTGGATCCATTGGCGCAGGTTGTGAGGTGGCGTGAGGCTATATTTGCTGCGGGCGCACCGGATAATTTTTCCCTGATTTTTGTCCGACGGGGGGAGTGAAAATAGCGAATTGGACGTTGTTGGGTAGGTCGGCCTTCAGGCCGTCCATCAGCGCTGTAGTCGGCCTGAAGGCCGACCTACCTCTTTTTCATCTGTTTTGTGAAAAGTCGGGTTGGGCTCACGCCCTCTTCGAGATCTCCTGTGGCTGAATCAAACAATCCGCGGGAATACCCAGTTTCTTATGTAGGTTCCAGATCATGTTCAGCGTCAGCGGGCGCTTGCGGTTCAGAATCTCATAGACGCGGTTTAGCCGACCGATGACGGGCACCAAGTCCTTGGGCGTCAGCCCGGCTTGATCCATGCGGAATTTGATGGCCTCGATCGGATCGGGTAGATCAATCGGGTGGTGCTTGGCCTCGTAGGCCTCAACGAGCGCCAGCAGGATTTCAAAGCGGTCGCCGTCGGGACTGCCCGGTACGGGTTCATCGTCGAAGTAGGCCGAGACCGAGCGCAGCGCGGCCTTGTAGTCGCTTTCGGTGCGGATCGGGTGAATTTCCACGTCAGACCTCCATCTCGATGGTTTCGGCGTCTATGCCATCGTACTCTTTGTGAGTGCCGATGAACTTCACATAGACGGCTTGGTAGTAGTAGGCAACAGACACCACGAGTCGGTAGTCGTTGCCCTTGATGTTGAACACCACGCGGCGATTTTTGAGGATGCTCGCGCTCCGGTACTTCTTCTTGATTTCGGAGGGTTGCGTCCATGTGGCCTTCTTGGCTTCGTCAACCCATGACTTGAGCGGTTGCTCGGCATCGGGGTGTTTTTCCCAAAAGGACCTCAAGTATCGAACTGCTACGATGTGCATGCGGGCAGTTTAGTCCCATATTGGGATGTGTCAACTTTTCAACCTTGTTTAGCCGTTTTGTTTTGTCGGATTCAAAGCCGAGGCTGTGTTATCCCCCTCTCCCCCGCCCCTCTCCCTCCGGGGGAGAGGGGAGATAAAGCCTCTCCATCTCGGCGGGGGATGGATGAAATCTGACGAAGCCCTCGCAACCCATTTCGTCGTCACCCTGGTCTACCCTGGTATTCAGGATCAACTTCTGGAGACCCTTCCCATGTCCCCTGGCCTTTCCAAGTCTCGCATCGTCGCCTGGCGGCAGTGTCCCCGGCGTTTGTGGTTGCAGGTGCGTCGGCCCGAGTTGTTGCAGACCTCGGCGGCGGATGAGCGCAATTTTCAGATCGGGTTCGAGGTGGGGGAGGTGGCGCGCAGTCTCTATCCCGATGGGATTCTGATCGAGCAGCGGGACCTTTCTCAGGCGTTGGTGGAGACCCAGGCGGCCATCGCCAACCATCCTGACAGGCCCATCTTCGAGGCGACCTTCGAGCGGGGGCGGGTGTTGGCGCAGGCGGACCTGTTGCTGCCGGAGGGGGCGGGGCATCGCATGGTGGAGGTGAAGGCGAGCACGGGGGTGAAGGATTATCACCTGGACGATTGCGCCATTCAGGCCTGGGTGGTGGGCGCGGCCCGGCCGCTGGCGGGGGTGGAGCTGGCCCATATCGACAATCGCTTTGTCTATGGCGGCGACGGTGAGTATGCCGGGCTGTTCCGTCACAATCCCTTGGACGAGCGCATCGGCCCGCTGCTGGAGCAGGTGCCGGACTGGGTGGCGGGCGCCCGCGCCACGCTGGCGGGCGACGATCCGGCCACGCCGCCGGGCGATCAGTGCGACCGCCCCTTTGCCTGCCCGTTTCAGGCCCATTGCGGGGCCAACCTGCCCCAGGCCGAGTTTCCGCTTGCGCTGTTGCCCCATCTCTCCGCAAAGAAGCGGGAGGCGCTGGAGGCCCAGGGGATCCAAGACCTGCGGGCGGTTCCGCCCGATTTCCCCTTGACCCAAAAGCAGGCGCGGGTGCGGGCCGCGACCTTGGCCGGCACGGCAGAGCTGTCGCCCCAGGCAGCGGTGGATTTGGGGAAATTGTCTTATCCGCGCTTCTATCTGGACTTCGAGTCCATGAGCCTGGCGGTGCCGCGCTGGGCCGGCACCTGACCCTATCAGGCCATTCCGGTGCAGTGGTCCTGCCACGTGGAGGCAGCGGACGGCAGCAGGCGGCACACGGCCTATCTGGCGGCGGGCGATGGTGATCCCCGTCCGGCCTTCGCCGAGACGCTGATCGCGGCGCTCGGCCAGACGGGGCCGGTGTTGGTCTATAACCGGGGTTTCGAGGGGCGCGTCCTGCGCGAGCTGGCCAAGGCGCTGCCCGACCGGGCGCCGGCGCTGCTTGGAATCCATGAACGCCTGTTCGATCTGCTGCCCCTCACCCGCGAGCACTATTACCACCCCGCCATGCGAGGGTCCTGGTCCATCAAGGCGGTGCTGCCCACCATCGATGCGGAACTGAGCTACAGTGAAATGGCCATCGGCGACGGCGGCGCGGCGGAAGGCGCCTGGCGGGAGATCTTCCATTCCGACACCCCCGAGGAACGCAAGGCGGAGCTGCGCAAATCCCTGGCGGCGTATTGCGCCCTGGATACCTGGGCCATGGTGCGGTTGGCGGGGTTTCTTGCGAGGGGGAGCCATACCGGATGTTGAAAATGGTAGGTTGGGTTAGGCGGTATTTCCGCCGTAACCCAACATTCGGCGCCGAGTGTTGGGTTACGGCGTGCATCCAGCCTTCCGGGTCATTCGAAACCATCGGGTTTGCGCGCCTAACCCAACCTACAATTTCACACGCAACGTGTAGGAAGCATCATGAGTAAACAAAAACCAGATAATAACGGCAGGAGATCGACGACTCGCCACACTTTGATACGCCAGTGGGACATGCTTCGCCTGGTCCCTGTCGAGCCAAACATGATCAGCTATCAGAAGTTGTGTGATGAACTAAGGAAGATGGATGATTACAGAGATATAACTGCTAATACAGTACGCCGGAATATGGAAGACATCGCATGTTTGGAAATATTTCCCCTCGTAATTGATACAACGGCTAAACCGCATCAATGTTGGTGGAGTAAGGATTTCGGGCTGGGTTTGCCTGTGATGGATCTGCCCGAGTTATTGGCGCTGTATATGATGGAGCAGTATCTCAAACAGTTGCTGCCCGCAACCCTATTTCAGACCCTGCGCGGCACCTTCAGCCGGGCCAGAAATACCCTCGATTCGTTCAAGCGGAAAAACCCCCACGCCCGCTGGATCGACAAGGTCCGCGCCGTGCCGCCATCGCAGCCCATGGCCGCTCCTGCCGGCGGTAACCTGGATGCCTACGACCTTCTGATGAAGGCGCTGCATGATGATAAGCAGGTCCGGGTAATGTATTGCCCTGCCCACGAAGTCGCGCCCAAGGAATACATCCTTCACCCCTTGGGACTGATCCTGCGTCCCCCTTCCCTCTATCTGGCCGCCTCTGCCTGGCATTATCCGGATGTACTGCTCTACGCCCTGCACCGCTTTACCCAGGTCGAGATTCTGGACGACAAGGTGGTGGCGCCGGCGGGTTTCGATCTCGATCGGCAGATCGAACAGGGCCTGGCTGACTTTGGCGAGCGTATCGATCCCATCGACATCGAGCTGCGGGTCTCGGATTGGCTGTTCCATTACCTGAAAGAAACCCCCCTGGCGGTGCGAGGCATGCCGCCCGTCAGCACCCAGAAAATCGACGAGCCGCCTGAAGCGGATGGCCGCTACCGGGTCAGGGCCAGGGTCAACGACACCTGGCAACTGCGCTGGTGGATTCTGTCCCAAGGCGCCGGGGTCGAGGTGGTTTCGCCACCCGCCTTACGCGACGAGATCGCCGGGCAGTTGAAAACGGCGGCGGCGATTTATCCCTGATGACCTGCGGGAGGGCCGTTTATCGTTCCCACGCTCCCGCGTGGGAATGCCGCCTGCGACGCTCCAGCGTCGCGGGTTACCCGATGACAGTGGCTTGCCTCAGCCTCGGGACGCTGCAGCGTCCGGGGATGCATTCCCACGCTGGAGCATGGGAACGATCAAAAATCCCGGACAACCCCCATTCATGCGACGCATTTCGTAGCGACCATCTCGCATACTCCCTGCATACCGTGATTTCCTCACGGTTGGCATTTCACATCCATCGGGAGTCGTTATGAATACGAATGAAGTGGAAACGAGTTGTGCTGCAACCATCCTCGGCATGGTGCCCTGGCGGGCAGGCGACCGGCGAGGCGAATTTGTACCAGTCGAATCCCGTGAGCGGGAGGATCAGGATCAGACGATCCGCCTCGATGAAGAGGCTCTGGCCACGATTGAGCGCATGGACTTTGACCCGGAGACCGTACTCCGCCACGGCGACGAGGAGGGGATATCGGAACAAAATGAGTGGCCCCTGGAGGGCGGTCCCGATAGCTGGCGCAGACATCTGGACCGGGACAGCCTGCCCCGCCGGATCACGACGGCACCGAGCAACTTCATCTGGCTGGGGCGCTACTTCCCCATGGCGCCGGAGGGGTTGATCCAATTGCATCAGGAACGGCTGGGCTACT
>JAHJDE010000013.1 GCA_018812525.1 Gammaproteobacteria bacterium | reverse complement strand
AACCGCCTATTTTCGCGGCAGAGCCGCTCCCACCGCCGTGGGAGCGGCTCTGCCGCGAAACAGATCGATTGAAGATCGGCCAAAGATGGCCTGAAGATGAGATGCGAGATGTACAAGTTATTCCCGGACAGTTCCTTAGGCTTGAGGGAAGAGAATCAACACCTATAGCCTCAGGTCTCAAGCCTCAAGCCTACAACCCAAAGCCTCCGAGACATCCGGCATGCAAGACATACTTACCAAGGCAGCCAAGATCCGGCTGGTCATCTTCGATGTGGATGGTGTCCTGACCGACGGCAGCCTCTTCTATGGCGACGACGGCCAGGAGTATAAGGCCTTCAACTCCAAGGATGGCCACGGCATGGTGATGTTGCGAAACTGCGGCATCCGGATCGGGATCATCACCGGCCGCTCCTCTGAGGTCGTCCGTATCCGCATGGCAGGCCTGGGTATCGAACAGGTCTATCAGGGTCAGAAGGACAAGCTCCCCGCCTACGAGCAAATGAAGGCCGACCTGGGGCTGAGCGATGAGGCGATTGCCTATGTGGGCGACGATGTGGTCGATCTGCCCGTGATGAGCCGGGCGGGCCTCTCTATCGCCGTGGCCGACGCCCACGAACTGGTCTGCGAGCGTGCCGACTGGCGCACAAGTGCGGGCGGCGGCAAGGGGGCGGCCCGCGAGGTTTGCGAATTATTGATGCGCAGTCAGGGCCTCTACGAGGATCAGATGCGCCACTACCTGTCCTGACGGAGAAGCGGGGTGGATAGAGAAAACCTGCTGTGGACATGCCTCTTCATTGGCTTGGCCCTCTTCACTTGGTGGTTGAACAGCGAAGATCAGGCAAAGCAACCGGCGCGGGTGGCCAAGGAAGGGCACTTCCCGGACCATTATGCGGAGAATTTAGTCGCCACGGAGATGAGCGAACTCGGCTTTCCTGCCCGCAGTCTCACTGCCCAACGGATGGTCCACTATGCGGACGACAGCAGCAGCGAGTTCGTCAGGCCGCGCATGACGGTATTCGAGGGGGAAAAACCGCCCTGGGTCATCCGTTCCTCAAATGGATGGATGTCGGGCAACGGCGTCGATCTCCTGTTGCAGGGGGAGGTCGATATCGACCGGGAGGCGGGCGAGGGTGTGCGGCCTGCCCACCTGACCACGCGCGACCTGCGAGTGAACACGGAGACCGAATTCGCTCAGACCGAGCGGCCGGTCTTTGTCATCAGCTTGAACGATAAGGTCGAATCGGTGGGCATGCAGGCCTGGCTCAAGGCCCCCATGCGAGTCCAACTCCAGTCAAAAGTGAAGGGCCGTTATGAAGTCGAACATAAGTGAAACCATGCACGGGCGAAGCCTCTCGGCCCTCGCTATTCTCATGATCCTGCTCATGCCCGCCGCAGCCTGGGCGCTTAAATCGGATGCGGAACAGCCGATCACTGTGGAAGCGGACAGCGCCGATATCGACGATGGCAACAAACGCAGCATCTACACGGGCAGCGTCGTGATTACCCAGGGCACCATACGCCTGGAGGCCGACAAGGTCATCGTATCCAAACCCGCCTCAGGCCAGGGCAACAACCTCCATGCAGAGGGCAAGCCGGTACGATTCCAGCAGGCGGTCGAGGGAAAGAAGGCTGAGGTGGTCCGTGGCCGGGCCAGAAAGATGGAATATGACTCCGATAGTGAGCTCATGCATCTCATCGGCGATGCGCACCTGACCCAGGAGGGGAGCAGCTTCAGCAGCGACCGCATCACCTATGACCGAATCAAGTCTCTGGTCACCGGAGGCGCAGCAGCATCGGGCAAGCAGCGGGTACGCATGACCATCCGGACCGGCAAGACGCCCCAACAACCCTGAGAATTACGGAATTACGGTGACACTTTACTAAATGCACTTAATTATTAGTAATTAAGTGCATTTAGTAAAGTGTCACCGTAATTCAGGATAACCCAGAATGCCAAAACTCACCGCCAGCCATCTGGTCAAGCGATTCAAGGGCCGGACCGTCGTCGATGGTTTCAGCTTCTCGCTCTCGAGCGGCGAGGTGGTCGGTCTCCTCGGACCCAACGGCGCCGGCAAGACCACCAGCTTCTACATGATCGTGGGACTGGTCCCCGCCGATGACGGCAATGTCTCCCTGGACGACAGGGACATCACCGAGATGCCCATGCATGCCCGGGCGCGTCTTGGCCTGAGCTATCTTGCCCAGGAGCCATCCATCTTCCGCAAGCTCACGGCGCGGGAGAATATCCTTGCGATCCTGGAGACCCGCCCCGAATTCTCGAAGCGGGACCGGGAGACCGAGTGTGAGCATCTCCTCTATGACCTCGGCATCTCCCACTTGCGCGACAATGTTGCCATGAGCCTCTCCGGCGGAGAGCGGAGGAGGCTGGAAATCGCCCGCGCACTGGCCGTTTCCCCCCGTTTTATCCTGCTGGACGAACCCTTCGCCGGGGTAGATCCCATCTCGGTGGTCGAGATCCAGCGCATCATCAAGGGCCTGTCCGGGCGCAACATCGGCGTCCTCATCACCGACCACAATGTGCGGGAGACCCTCGGGATCTGCGATCGGGCCTACATCATCAATGCCGGCAGCGTACTGGCGGAGGGAAGCCCGGAACACATCCTGGAGAACGAGGATGTCCGCTCCGTCTATCTGGGCGAGCACTTCCGAATGTAACCCAGGCGACCAGGATCAACTCAACGTCGGTTTCATATTGCTCCCTCCCCGTTTTTTTGGACTACAATCAGGTTGCAGATGACATATATACAAATAACATACCAAGCCAGAACGACTTAGTCGCATGAAGCAATCCCTTCAGCTTCGCCTCGGACAACAGCTCACCATGACACCTCAGTTGCAGCAGGCCATCCGCTTGTTGCAGCTTTCCGTGCTGGAACTGCGGGGCGAGCTGCAGGAGGCCGTTGAGTCCAACCCCATGCTGGACATGGAAGAGGATTCCGGCCCCGCCGGTGAGACCGACGAGCGGATCCGGGGTCTGACCCAGGAGACGGACAGCCGGGACGACTATGCAAAGGAACCGGCCGACACGGCGGAGGTCAAGACCGACCGGGAGCAGATGCCTGACGAACTGCCGGTGGATACGGACTGGGACGCCATCTACGAGAACGCCTCGCCCACCAGCCGCGACGGTTCCTCGGACGAGGGCGATTTCGATTTCCTCTCCCAGCGCAGTTCCGTCGCCACCCTGAATGACCACCTCCTCTGGCAGCTCAATCTAACCCCTTTCAGCGAACTCGACCGCCACATTGCCCATGCCATCATCGACGCGATCAGCGAGGACGGCTATCTGCGCATTGACCTGGAGGAAATCCGGCAGGGACTAGTGAACGAAGGCCTTGAGGTCGATCCCGAGGAGATGCTGGCCGTACTCCATCGCATCCAGTCCTTCGATCCCGCCGGGGTGGCCGCGCGGAACACCCGCGAGTGCCTGGCGATTCAATTGCTGCAGCTCCCCGGGGAGACCGCCTATCGCGCCGAGGCCCTGGAGCTGATGCAGGCCCATTTCGACCTGCTCGGCGCCCAGGACCGGCCGCAGATCATGCGCAAGCTCAGGATAGACGACGAGGCCATGGATGGGATCATGGGCCTGATCCGCTCACTCTCCCCCCGCCCCGGCAGCCTGATAAACGACAGCGCGGCCCAATACATCATCCCCGATGTCATCATCAGCCGGCAGCGTGGCCGTTGGCGGGTGGAGCTCAATCCTGAGTCTGTGCCCCGCCTGCGCATCCGCCCCGACTACGCCAACCTGGTGCGCCGGGCGGACCAGAGTGATGATAACGTCTTCCTGCGCAATCACCTGCAAGAGGCGCGCTGGCTGCTGAAAAGCCTGCACAGCCGCAACGAAACCCTGCTGCGGGTAGCGGAAAGCATCGTCGAATTCCAGCGCGGCTTCTTCGAATATGGGGCAGAGGCCATGCGGCCCCTGGTACTGCGGGACGTGGCGGAAAAGCTTGAAATGCACGAGTCGACCATCTCCCGCGTCACTACGCAGAAATATATGCATACCCCGCGCGGGACCTTTGAGTTTAAATATTTCTTCTCCAGCCATGTGGGCACGATCGGGGGAGGCGAGTGCTCGGCCACGGCCATCCGCGCCCTGATCAAGAAACTGGTTGCGGCGGAAAATCAGAAAAAGCCCCTCAGCGATCACAAACTCGCCGAGATCCTGGAGGAACAGGGCATTCAGGTGGCCCGGCGAACCGTTGCCAAATACCGCGAATCGCTGTCGATACCTTCGTCCAGCGAGCGCAAGCGGCTGGTGTAGCCAGCCAAGAGATCTGGCGCCCAGGCAAACGCCATCGTCCGGCGGGAACCGGGGCGCGGGGAGAGGAAGCCGGAATCGGGCTTTCGCACCAAGGGAATTACGGTGACACCGTAATTCACCGTAATTCCTAATTGACATCAACCAAGGAGCCAATCATGCATATCAACGTAACCGGCCACCACGTGGAGATCACCGACCCTCTCCGTGACTACGTGGACAGCAAGTTCGAGAAACTCGAACGCCATTTCGACCATGTCATCGATGTCCACGTCATTCTTACCGTGGAAAAACTCAGACAGAAGGCCGAATCCACCATCCACGTCAATGGGGCGAATATCTTCGCCGACGCAACCGATGAGGACATGTACGCAGCCATCGACTCCCTGGTGGACAAGCTCGACCGGCAGGTTATCAGGCACAAGGAGAAAATGCAGGATCACCGCAACGCCGCCCGGCGGTAACAGCGGTTCCTCGAAGAGGACCTGGTGCGGCGCAGGGAGGCGCCGCTTCGAAAGCCAAACCCCGCATTGCCATTCCCATGAGCCTATTCCCGGAAGATTTTCTCACTCAGGATCGCGTCGAGGCCGGCGTCCGCGCCGCCAGCAAGAAGCGCGCGCTTGAAAGCATCGCCACCCTCCTTGAGAGGGGTGATGGAACGGAGGAGAGCCGCTCTGTCTTCGACCGCCTACTGGAGCGGGAGCGCCTCGGCAGTACCGGCCTGGGGCATGGGGTGGCCCTGCCCCACGCCCGGACACCGGGCCTGACCAGGGCGCGCGGGGCCTTCATCCGCCTGGCCGGACCCATCGACTACGACACGATCGATCGCGAACCCGTGGACCTGGTGTTCGGGCTGCTCGTCCCCGAGCAGGCCACCAGCGAACACCTCCAACTACTTGCCAAACTGGCCTCCCTGTTCAGCGACCCCAACATCTGTAGCGCCCTGCGCATGGCCCCCGACAGTGAAAGCCTTTTGTCGACCCTGCTCGCACAGAACGACTGATCCCCTGACAGGCGCCCAGGGGACCCTCGTCGCCATCGATGGCCGTGGCCTGCTGATCACCGGCGTCCCCGGCGCGGGGAAGAGTGAATTGGCACTGGGCCTGCTGGACCGGGGCCACCGGCTGGTGGCGGACGATGCTCCCCTGCTGGAGCTACGGAATGGACGCCCCATCGGCCGCCCGCCGTCGGGATACGAGGGCCACCTGCATATCCAGGGCATCGGCCTGCTGGACGTTCGCCTGGTCTACGGCATAGGCGCGACCGCTTCCGAAATCGGACTGGACTTGATCCTCCACCTTGACCTGGAGGCGGCGCCCCTGGCGGGAGAGGAACTCTTGACGGGGCGCTGGGATCAGTCGATCATCGCAGGCATCGCCCTGCCGAGACTAAGCCTTCCCAGCCCCCGGGGACGGAACCTCCCCCTTCTGGCCGAAATCCTTGTCCGTCACCATTTTCACAGCCTCTGACCTCCCCTATACTTCGCGGAGAATTGGATACGGTTCGATGCACGAAACCCTTCATCAACCACACACCCCGACCCCTACAGCATGAAACTGGTCATAGTCACGGGACTCTCCGGCGCGGGAAAGAGCACGGCCCTGGATACCCTGGAGGATCTGGGCTTCTACTGTATCGACAATCTGCCGGTGCCCCTGCTGACCGCACTGGGAAGCGAGCTGCTGAAGCTCAGGGGCAGGAATCGCCATATCGCCGTCGGGATCGATGTCCGCAGCGAACCCCAGAACCTGCGTCAGACCCCCCGTCTGATCGAGGAACTCGGGGCCATGGGCTACGATTGTAAAATCCTCTTTCTGGAGGCCGACGACGACGTCCTCATCAAACGATTCTCCGAGACCCGGCGCAAACACCCCCTGAGCGACACCACAGGGACCTTGGCGGAGGCCATCCGGCTCGAACGCAACCTGCTCACCCCCCTCAGCGATCACGCCGACCTGCGCATCGACACCCGCAACACCCATGTCCATCAATTGCGGAGATTGTTGCGCGAACGCTTTACCCTGAGCGCGCACAGCCTCTCCCTCCAATTCCAGTCCTTCGGCTTCAAGCACGGGGTGCCCACGGATGCCGATTTCGTCTTCGATATGCGCTGCCTGCCCAATCCCCATTGGCAACCGGAGCTGCGCCCCCTGACCGGACGCGATGCCCAGGTCATCGACTACCTAGAGAGTTCCGAGATGGTAGAACGCATGAAACAGGACGTCGCCGCCTTCCTGGATAACTGGATCAAAGTCTTCGAGGAGGAAGGCCGCAGCTATCTGACCGTCGCCCTCGGCTGCACCGGTGGCCGGCACCGCTCGGTCTATATGGCCGAATTCCTGAGCCGCCATTTCGACGACGGCGAACGAATGGTGACCCTGCGCCACAGGGAAGAGCCATGAGCATCGCCCTGCTCATCATCAGCCACGACGAGGTCGGTGAGGCCCTGCTGGCAAGCGCCACGGGTATCCTCGGTTTCTGCCCCCTGTGCGTAAAAAATCTCTCCGTCACTCCCGGCGACAGACTCGACGATATCCGGAACCGAGCCATCCGCCTGCTGGGCGATCTGGGGCAAGAGGACGGCATCCTGATCCTGACCGATCTGCTCGGCTCAACCCCGAGCAATGTGGCCAGCCTCTTCCAGAGTCCGGGAGAGGTCCATGTGGTGGCGGGGCTCAACCTGCCCATGCTGATCAAGATACTCAGCCACCCCGCCCAGAACCTGCAACGCCTGACCGAACTCGCTATGGAAGGGGGTCAGCAGGGCATTCGCCCCGGCGTGGCGCAAACCGTCATACCCCTTTCCGGCAATTGACCCAGGACAGACGCAAGTGACCAGCGCCGAGATCAAAATCATCAACAAACTGGGGCTCCACGCCCGTGCCGCCGCCAGATTCGCCACCCTGGCCAGAAACTTCGCCAGCGATATCCAAATCGACAAGGGCGGCCGACGGGTCAACGGCAAGAGCATCATGGGTATCATGATGCTGGCCGCCGGTCAGGGCACGACGCTGACCCTGCATGCAGAAGGCGAGGATGAGGAGGGCGCCCTCTCCCAACTCCAAGGACTGATCGCCAACCGTTTCGGCGAGGCGGAATAGCCTCATTTCCGCCCCAAAGCGCTGGGGCAGGAGCGCCTTGCAGGCGCGATTTTGTTTGATCGTGCGTAAGGCGTCGAGCAAGAATAACTTGAGCATCTTGCATCTCGTCTTCAGGCCATCTTTGGCCGAACCTCAATCGCAAACTCCTCGACGTAGCGCTGCTACGCCTGCGGTTTTGCTCAATCGGTTCGACCAAATCTGACCTAAATCCGAGCGCAATATTGCTCAAGTTGTTCTTGCTCGACGCCTTACTCCTGTCGCTGATCCAAATCCAGTTTCTCCAGCCGATACCGCAGGGCACGAAAACTGATGCCGAGTTTCTTTGCGGCGGCGGTGCGGTTCCAGCGGGTGGCCTCCAGGGTCTCCAGCAGCAGCCGGCGCTCGATTTGTTCCAGGTATTCCTCCAGCCCGACCCCCTCGGACCTCTCTTCAGCCTCTGCCAGGGTCAAGCCATCAACCGCCGGCAGGCAGAGTTCTTCCGCCTGGATGATGCCGGCCTCGCAGAGGGCGACGGCCCGTTCCAGTATGTTCTCCAGTTCGCGCACATTGCCGGGGAAGGGATAGGCCTCCAGCCGCCGGATCGCCTCGGGTGCGATGGCGGGCTTGTCCAGGCCGTTGTGGGCCGCGACCCGCGCCAGCAGGAAGTCGAGCAGGGCGGGGATGTCCTCGTGCCGCTTTCTGAGCGGCGGCATCTCCAGCCCGATGACGTTGAGGCGGTAGAAGAGGTCTTGCCGGAACAGCCCCTCTTGCACCAACTGGGCAAGGTCCTTGTGGGTGGCGCTGAGGATGCGCACATCCACCGGGATCTCCTGCTGCCCACCCACCGGGCGCACGGATTTTTCCTGGATGGAGCGTAGCAGCTTTACCTGCATGTGCAGGGGCAAATCGGCCACCTCGTCCAGGAAGAGGGTGCCGCCCTCGGCGGCCTGGAACAGCCCCTCCTTGTCGGCGATGGCGCCGGTGAAGCTGCCCTTTCTGTGACCGAAGAATTCGCTCTCCATCAGTTCGGAGGGAACGGCGCCGCAGTTGATGGCGATGAAGGGGTGGCCGTGCCGGGGACCCTGTTCATGGATCAGGCGCGCCACCAGCTCCTTGCCGGTTCCCGACTCGCCGCTGATGTGGACCGGCGCCTGGCTGCGGGCCAGCTTGCCGATCATGACGCGGATATCGCGGATGGAGGCGGAATCCCCGAGCAGGCGGGCCGATGGCCGGGGGAGGCCGTTGGAAGGTGGCTGACCGCGCTCCTGGGTCCGGGAGAGACGCAGGGCGGTCTGTACCAGGCGGCGCAATATACCCAGGTCGATGGGTTTGGAGACGAAGTCGAAGGCCCCGGCCTTGAGTGCCTGGATGGCGGTCTCCATGCTGCCGTGGGCGGTGATGACGGCGATAGGGAGCTTCGTTCCGTTCTCTTCCACCAGTTGCAGGCCGCTACCGTCGGGCAGCCGCATGTCGGTCAGGCAGAGATCGAAACGGTTCCCGGCAGTCAGGTGCCGCCGGGCCGAGGCCAGATCGGCAGCGCCGATGGTGTCGATTTCCATACGGCCGAGGGTGATCTCCAGCAGCTCGCGGATATCGGGTTCGTCGTCGACGATCAGGGCAAGGGGTCTGCTCATCCCAGAAACCTCATTTCAACCGCAAAGGTCGCAAAGAACGCCAGGATATAGGGTAGGGGCGGGTTTAAAACCCGCCCGTACAAAACCCGCCTGTTGATCGTTCCCAGGCTCCGGCGTGGGAACGCATCCCCGGACGCTCCAGCGTCCCGGAGTTCGCGTACGCCGCCGGTATCCGGCAACCCGCGACGCTGGAGCGTCGCAAGCGGCATTCCCACGCGGAGCGTGGGAACGATCAATTTTTTGCGTTTCTTCGCGGTTAGAGGAAATCAGGTTCATCCGTTATTGCTCGGGAAACGCAGGCGAAAGTGGGCGCCGCCGGCGCGCGGGATCAGCGTGAGGTCAATCTGGTTGGCGTCGCTCAGCTCCTTGGCGATGTAGAGGCCGAGGCCGGTGCCGTCGCCACGGGTGGTGAAGAAGGGCTCGAACAGCCGCTCCCTGGCCTCCTCACCGAAGCCGGGGCCGTTGTCCAGGATGTCCAGGGTCAGTTCGCCGTAGGAGTTGAGGTCGAGGCGCAGTTCGATGCGCAGTGCCGCTGGCGGGCCGATGAAATGGCGGTGGGCGTTGTCGCAGAGATTGAAGAGGATCTGGTCGAGCTGGAGGGCGTCCACCAGGGCGGTTTGCCCCCTCGCGGCCTCTGTGACCGAAAACAGGAAGGGATGCGGCGCCTTTCCCTCCAGGCGCGGGTAGTCGTTGATGAAGGCATCGAGCCAATGCCCCAGGACGACAGGCCCCTTGGTGGATTCCGTGCGGCGGGAGAGTTGCAGGATGCTCTCGATGATCTCGTTCACACGCGCTGTGTTGTTGCGGATGATCTCGGTCAGCCGCCGGTCGGCGTCGGCGATGTGCGGGGATTCGGCCAGCAACTGCCCGGCATGGCTGATGGAGGAGAGGGGGTTGCGGATCTGGTGGGCGACACTGGCGGTCAGGCGCCCAAGGGAGGCCAGCTTGATCTGCTGGGCCTGCCTGATGGCTTCAGAGGCGTCTTCAAGAAAGATCAGCGGGGCTCGGTTGTTTCCCATGCCGCTCTGCCGGAACAGCGCCCGGAGTTGCTGGCGTCCCACCTTTACCTGATAGCGGGTGGCGTTGGACTCGGCCCTCAGCCAGCGGCTGCGGCAGGTATCCAGGTCGGGGGCGACCCGCTCCAGGCTGTGGATAGGTTCCCCCGGCGGGATGCGCAGCAGGCGGCGGGCGGCATCGTTGAGGAAGGTGATATGGCCGCTGTCGTCGGCCGCCACCACGCCGGTGGCCATCTCCTGGATGATCAGCTCGTTGAGGCGGGAGAGGTCGTCCAGGTCGGCGGCCTGGCGCCGGACCAGGGATTCGCTGACGCCGGCCCGATGACTGAGGATGGCCGCCAGGGTGGCGATGACAAAGAAGGCGGCCCCGAGCAGGCCGGCATTGGTCAGGTCGCCGGGGCTCAGGTCATCGACTCCGCGGAAGAAGAAAATCCCGGAAAAGAGGCCGAAGGTGGCAACGGCCGCATGGAAGAGGACCAGGCGGCCCGGCAGGACCAGACTGGTCAGGGCAATGGAGACCGCGAGCAGGATGCCCATCCCCGAGCTGACCCCAATGCCTGCGTGCATCAGGAGGGGGATGGCAATGGCATCGGCCAGGAACAGGGCGTGGGCCTGGGTGGCCGCGCCGAACCAGCGGAATTTCAGGGCCAGGCCGCTGAGCAGGGCCAGCATGAGGTAGAGATGGCCGGTCCAGATGAAGAGGGTGGGATGGCTCTCGGCCAGGAGGTGCATGCCCTGGCCGCTGTAGATGACCGCCAGCAGGGAGCCCGCCAGCAGTAGCCGATAGATCAGAAGTGCCCGCAGTGCCTGTTGATCCCTGGGCTGGAAGGGGCTGAGGATCATGGGGTGACTCGACCCACAGGATCGCCTCTCACCCGATCCCGCCCTCTCCCCAAGCCTCTCCCAGAGGGGGCTGATCCATGCGCAGGGGTTGGCCTATGCCCCCTCTCCCTCAGGGTTGGGGAGGGGGAAGGATCAGGGGCGGCCGGCATGGCGGCGGTGCTCCTCGCAGCAGTAAAGGCGCCCCTGTGCCTCGATGGCCTCGCGGCGCGGCATGAACAGACCGCAGTGATCGCAACGCACCATGGTCTCGGGGGCGGAAGGGGCGGGTGGGGCACGCCGGCCCCTCTGGCCCCAGAGGTGGCGGATGATGGTGATGGCGATGAAAATCGCCAGGATGAACAGAAGGGTTCTCAACTTGTCCTGCCTCTTTGTCTACAATGGCCCCCTCGCCGCATGGGCGGATATTAACCCGATTGCCGTCACAATACCTGTAGGATGCGGTGCGCTATCTCACGAGGCACTTGCAAAATGGCCTTCCTGACCATTTTGCAAGACGAAAACGAAAAATGTGATTTTTCGTTTTCTTCATTTTCAATGGCTTAGGCCATTGAAAATGGCGGTTCATCCCTGAACCGCAAGAGGTTCTTGCAGTTT
>JAHJDE010000137.1 GCA_018812525.1 Gammaproteobacteria bacterium | reverse complement strand
ATGGCATCGGTAAGGCGTCGAGCAAGAATAACTTGAGCAATATTGCGCCCGGATTTAGGTCAGATTTGATCGAACCGATTGAGCAAAACCGCAGGCGTAGCAGCGCTACGTCGAGGATTTTGCGATTGAGGTTCGGCCAAATATGGCCTGAAGACGAGATGCAAGATGCTCAAGTCATTTTTGCTCGACGCCTAAGGAGGGCTTGTATCCCATGTGGATACAGGCAATGCCCATGGACAGATTTCTGTAGCGGACATCCCGCATTCCCGCCTGCTCCATGAGCCCCTTTATCTCCTCCTGATCCGGGAAGCGGCGGATGGACTCGACCAAATAGGCATAGGCCGCCGGCTGGCGGGCGACCATGGCCCCCAGGCGGGGGATGACCAGAAACGAATAGAGATTGTAGAAGGGGCGTATCAAGGCCCAGGGCTTGGAGAATTCGAGACAGAGGCAGCGTCCGCCCGGCTTGAGTACCCGATGGATCTCTTCCAGGGCCTTCGCCATGCGGGTCATGTTGCGGATGCCAAAGGCAATCGTCAGGGTATCGACAGAATTATCGGCCAGCGGCAGGGCCTCCCCTGTCCCGGCCAGATAGCCCAGGGACGAGGAACCACGCCGGCGCCCCGCATCCATCATCTCCCGGCTGGGATCGACGACGATCACCCGTCGATCCGTCCCCGCCAAGGCACGGGCCACGTCACCCGTGCCACCGGCCAGATCGATGATCAACTGCCCCGGGCCAGGTCTGGCCTCGCGAAAGAGCTGCCGCTTCCAAAGGCGGTGGATACCGAAGCTCATGAAGTCGTTCATCAGGTCGTACCGGTCGGCGACGATCTGGAAGACATGACGGATGCGGCGTTCCCGTTGCTCGGGCGTGACCGCTTGAAAGCCGAAACTCTGGTCCAGTCTATTCCCGCTCATCTCGCTTGCCCATGGATTCTGGATATCCCCTGCCCGTCACTACGGGCAAGGCATTTGTGCCGCTGACCCAGTGCAACAATCCTCCCCTGTCGCTTTTCTTGGTGTGGCAGGCGGAGATGCATTCAGCACATTCGGTGCAGGTGAACATCTTGCGTTTCAGGGTACGGGGTTTCAGCCGCATGGGACAAGCATTGTCGCAGGCATTGTTGCAATCGGCGCACTCCCTGGCCCGGCGGGTATCGAAACCCACCACCATGGCCCTGTTGTTGGCCATCCAGGCCAGGCTCTGGAACAGCCCCACGGCACAGCCGAAGCGGCAGAAGAGGTGCCGGGCCAGGCTGAATTCGACGGCGAAGGCCAGAGTGGCCGCCACAAGAAAACGAAGCTGGTTGGGGGTCAATTGGCCGCTGAAGAGGTTGCGGTAGATCTCGGCAGGGGGCAGCAGATAGGTCAGGAGGGCCAGCGCCCAGGCAAAGCTGAAGGCCAGCACGGCAATGATTACCGCTGGCCAGTAACGCCGGTCCGGTACGGCCAGGCTCCCATCGGGCTGCAAGCGGGGCAGGGGTTTGCGCTCCCAGAGACTGGGTTTGCCCGAGGCGCGCCACATGAGGTGATTGACGACCTCGACCACCGAGAAGTGGGGGCAAAGCCATCCACAATAGAGCCGCCCAAAGCGCCAGGCAATCCAGAGGAACAGGGCGGCCCCGCCGAATAGAGGAAGAAAGCCCCGCCAGAAGATATTGAAGGAAGCCTGGCCGATGCCCTCTCTACCTGCCAGGAAGCCGTCGATGCCCAGGGTCCAGTCCTGGCCTAAGAGGATGAAATGGCCCAGGCTGAGATCAAGCCGGAAGATATCCAGGGGAGGGGCGGCAACAAAGAGGACAAAGAATCCGGCCTGGAACCAGGCGCGTTGCTGCTGCAAGTCGGTGCGGCTCATTGCCAGCGGTTTACTCGGCAACCCAAAGCCAGGGGCCTTCCCACCAAAGGATACCGCCAGCATTGCCCCGCCATGGCCTTGGCCAGCCCATAGGCACCAAACATCACCAACGTGGAGTGACAGAGGGTGAAATAGAGAATGAGGATGACCCAGGTATGGACACCACGAAAGCCGCCGAGCATCAGGATCAGCAAGGTCACCAGCCCCAGTAACAGCCCGGCCCAGAGGCTGGCGGAGAGGGTCTGGCTCAGGTGCGATCGGGCCAGGGGCGGTGCATCGCTCCGGCGATGAAGATAGAGCAGGAGGAGCAGGATAAAGGCAAAGCCTGGCGCCACCAGCAGGTTCGAGAGGTATAGCACCTCGGCTGTGACGGCGATCGCCGTCCCGGGCACGGCCTGGATTTCATCCGATGGCTGCATGGACCACCTCCGTCAGTGCCTCGATGGTCTCCTCGTCATCGGAGAGGGGCTGCACCAGTGCCGCGATGCAGGCATCCACCATGGAAAAGCCATTCTTGATCAGGGTGGCCGCATAGACCAGCAAGCGGGTCGAGGCCGGTTCCTCCAGATCGTGATCCTTCAAGGCGCGCAGGGCATTGGCCAGATTGACCAGGCGTTTCGCCAGCTCGGGTTCGATACCCGTCTCCCCCAGCAGGATCTCGATCTCCCGCTCCGGGGCGGGGAAGCCGAAGCTCATGGCCACGAACCGCTGTCGAGTGGAAGGCTTCATGCCCTTGAGCAGGTTCTGATAGCCTGGATTGAAGGAGACAACCAGCATGAAGCCGGGGGGGGCGCTCAGGGTCTCGCCGGTACGTTCCAGGGGAAGCATGCGGCGGTCGTCGGTGAGGGGATGGAGTACCACCGTGGTGTCCTTGCGGGCCTCCACTACCTCGTCCAGGTAACAGATGGCCCCCTCGCGCACCGCGCGAGTCAGGGGGCCGTCACACCAGAATGTGCCTTTTTCGCCGATCAGATGGCGTCCCACCAGGTCAGCGGCGGTGAGGTCGTCATGGCAGGCCACGGTATAGAGCGGTCTGTCCAGCCTGGCGGCCATGAATTGGACAAAGCGGGTCTTGCCACAGCCCGTGGGTCCCTTGATCATGACCGGCAACTGGTGGCGCCAGGCCTGTTCAAACAGGGCAACCTCATTGGTTTGGGGCATGTAGAAGGGTAAATCCTCTTTCCGTTTCATCATTTTGACAGTCGTCTGCATTTCCATCGGATCATCCTCCATAGGACAGGACAAAGGCCGTAGCGATCAAGGTGCCGGGTACGAACAGCCAGATAAGGATAGGCCAGCGCCAGATGCCCTGGACGAAGTGCAGCCCCATGAACCAGTCGCCCACCATCTGCCCCTTTACCAGGGCGAATAGCAGGACCATCAGCGACAGCTCCAGCCCTCCCTTGGCGGTTGACCCGATCCACCAGGTGATCAGGGTCAGGGCGATCATGACCAGATAGACGAGGGTGCAGGGCCGAATCCAGCGTTTCCGTTGTATCTGTTCCATTTCTTACCTCATCACATAGACCAGCGGGAAAAGGATCAGCCAGACCAGATCGACCATGTGCCAATAGCTGGCGCCGGTCTCAACGCCCGTGTGCTCGTCGGCGCTGTAGCCCCCCCTGCCTGCCTTCAGGGCGACTGCTGCTAGTATCACCATTCCCAGGATGACGTGCATGAAGTGGAAGAAGGTCAGGGAGAGATAAAACATGTAGAAGGCATTGCTGCTCAGGGTGACGCCGGCACCGAAGTGATGGGCGTATTCGCCACCCTTGATCAGGACGAAGAAGGCGCCCATGGCGATCGCGGCCCAGAGCCAGCGCTTACAGCCTTTTGAGTCGTCCTCCCGGATATCCGCCACGGCCCGCACCACGAAATAGCTTGAGGTAATCAGGGCCAGGGTGTTGAGTAGAGCTGCGTTCCGGTCCAGGGTCAACTGATAGTGATTGAAGAGTTCGACGTTTTTCAGCCGTGTGAAGGCATAGGCGGAGAAAAAGGCGGCGAAGACCAGGAGTTCCGCCAGGATGAAGATCCAGATGGCCAGATCGCCAGGGGGATATTTATTCTTCTGCATACAGCTCATCAAAAAAGAAAACCCGGTCAGCTCGGTAGTTCCAGTGCCTTGCTGCCGGGAAACAGGGGGTAAGACTCACAGACCATATTCCAGAGTCCCCATACCGCGCCGACATCCTTGTCCGCGCAGGTAATTTTGTCACTTTATTATGCGGATTCCTTTGCTTCCGGCTCGTCGTTGCCGACAAAGAAGCTGGCGATGTAGGTGAGCAAGCCGATCAGGAAGACCAGCCCGGCGATCTCACGCAGCCAGTAGAAGAGCGCGACCTTGTCCTGCACCACCATGAAGGGCAGGGGGTTTTCGCCCATGCGCTGCAGGTAAACTTGCAGGATCCCAGCAGCCGTGAGGAACAGGGTGATGAAAACGATGGCGATGGTCATCAGCCAGAAGGACCACATCTCCAGGACCTGCGACTTGTTGCTGTTGGCGGCGGTGCGGCCGCGCAGCATGGGCATGGCATAGGAGATGATGGTCAGCACGATCATCACGTAGGCACCGTAGAAGGCCATGTGGCCATGTGCCGCCGTGATCTGGCTGCCGTGGGTGTAGTAGTTGACCGGCGACAGGGTGTGCAGGAAGCCCCAGACGCCCGCGCCGAGGAAGGCCATCGTAGCCGTACCCAAGGCCCAGAGGACAGCAGCCTTGTTGGGATGCTCGCGGCGGCGCTTGTTCACCATGTTGAAGGCGAAGACCGTCATCATGAAGAAGGGGATGGGCTCCATGGCGGAGAAGACGGAACCCCACCACTGCCAGTATTCGGGGGTACCGATCCAGTAGTAGTGGTGACCGGTGCCGACGATGCCGGTGATCAGGGTCATGGCGATGATGATGTAGAGCCACTTCTCGATGACCTCGCGGTCAACGCCGGTGGTTTTGATCAGCACGAAGGCCAGAATGGAGCCTAGGATCAGTTCCCATACCCCTTCCACCCAGAGATGAACCACCCACCACCAGAAGAACTTGTCCAGGACCAAGTTGTCAGGGTTATAGAAGGAGAAGAGGAAAAACACTGCCAAACCTGTCAAACCAATCAACAAGACCAGGGTGACTACCGTTTTGCGTCCCTTCAGAATGGTCATGCCGATGTTGTAGAGGAAGGAGAGGGCGACTACCACGATACCCAGCTTGGTGATAGTGGGTTGCTCCAGGAACTCTCGCCCCATGGTCGGCAGCAGATCGTTTCCGGTCAACTGCGCCAGCCCGGCATAGGGCACAAGCAGGTAACCGAGCACGGTCAGGGCACCCGCTACCAGGAAGATCCAAAACATGGCGAGGGCGAGCATGGGGCTCTCCAACTCACGTTCAGACTCCTCCGGAACCAGGTAGTAGGCCGCGCCCATAAAGCCGAAGAGCAGCCAGACGATCAGCAGGTTGGTGTGGACCATGCGGGCCACGTTGAACGGAATCTCGGGGAAAAGGAAATCCCCGAGCACATATTGCAGACCCAGGATCAGGCCGAACAGTATCTGCCCGGCAAACAGACCGATGGCCGCGATAAAGTAGGGTTTTGCAACCGCTTGTGAACTATATTGCATGATGAATATCTCCCCTTTAGCCCTGAACGTTCGGCGGCCAGTTGGCGGAGTTGATCTCCGAGGAATACTTCAGGAACTCAGCCAATGCGTTGAGTTGCTCATCGGTGAAGTTGAACTGCGGCATGCTCCTGCGGCCAGGGATGCCGTCGACGGGACGGCTCTTGATGAAGGCCATGATCCCGTCCTTGCCACCCAGGCGGGTGAAGGCGTTGCCCAGTTCGGGTGCGAAGTAGGCGCCTTCCCCGAGGAGGGTATGGCAGCCGATACAGTTGTTGTTTTCCCAGAGTTTTTTACCCTGGACGACCGCTTCTGTCAGGTTTGCCCGGTTGTCCCGTTCCGGAAGAACGGAAACGGTGTCGAGTGACAACGCGAGAAACAACAAAAAGAAGAACACGGTTCCACCATAAAAGATGTTACGTGCCATGGCCTTGGTGAAAGCCTGTGACATGGTTCTCTCCCTCCGATTTTCAATTATTGGGAGAATGCATTGGAACGGCCATCCCGTCCCACCTCCTTGATATTCGTCAAATCGTTTCCAACTCGGTGCGAGGAAGATCGGCCCTTCCAAATCTCCCACTGAGAAAATAGGGCATTAGGGTTGAAACAGGCTATCCGACAGGAACACCCATGATCGAAGACCTGAAAAAAGGCATGCTGTTCGAACGCCTGAGTGAGAAACAGTTGCAGCGCATTGCCCAGCGGGCACATCGCATACAGCTGCAAGCGGGCGAGTCCCTGTTCCAGCAGGGCGTTGCGGCCGATCGCTTCTATCTGGTCCTCAAGGGTCAGATCAAGCTCTACCGGCTCTCGCCGGCCGGGGATGAAAAGGTGATCGAGGTCGTCAAACCGGGCAGCACCTTTGCCGAAGCGCTGATGTTTTTCGACCACCCCTATTTCCCCGTTGGCGCCGAGTCCCTTCGGGAGGCAGAGGTCATCAGCATCGACGCCAGGGACTTCGCCAATATGCTGAGGGATTCGGTGGAGACCTGTTTCCTGATGATGGGCGACATGAGCCAGCGGTTGCGCGGCCTGATCCGGGAGATCGATGACATCAGCCTGCACAGTGCCACCTGCCGCGTGGCCGGTTATCTCCTGACGCACAGTCCGGCGAACGGTGAGCCGTTCAAACTGGAGATTCCCAAGCAGACCCTGGCCTCACGCCTCTCCGTCAAGGCCGAGACCTTCTCCCGCATCATCAAGCAGCTCAACGAGCAGAACATCCTGGAAGTGAACGGCAGCAGGGTCCATATCCGCGACAGGGAGGCACTCGAAACCCTGGCCGACACCTGCGCCTTCACCAATGACTCCCTGGAATCCACTTTTCGAAACCCCTGCCCCGCCGCATCGGCGAGCTGATGACCTGAACCGGGGGTGTCGGGCCGGTTGATGTTTCGTCCCCGTCACAGTAGATTTGCCCTAACCGCTTCAGGGGCAAGGCGACCGCGCCCTGTCCTCCAACCAGCCGTACCCGAATTGCCATGAACCACACGGAAAACGCCCACCACCCGCGCAGACGGATCAGCGCCCCGCGCCTTGCCGCCCCCCTGCTGCTCCCCCTGGCCCTCTTTCTGAGCGCCTGCACCATGGCAACGGCGGATCTGGTCCAGCCGGCGCCGGTGTCCGAAAAGGCTGGGCATCCGGCCAGGGGTCCCCAGTATCCGGCCAGCTATGCAATGCGGGAGGTGCGGCCCTGGGATGTGCTGAAAGAGACCCAGATCGACACTGACCTCGAAAAGCAGATTCTCGCCCTCAACCCCGACAGGGTCAGCGAGGGGGATATTAGAGCCACCCTGGCCAGGGCGCCGGCGCCACGCATCATCAATGTCCACGGCGGTTACTATCCCGTCTATCTGAAGACGATCGACTTCGCCCAGTTTCTCATCGGCATGGGCTATCCTGAGGCGAAGGTGCGGTTGCCCAGCGACGGAAGCTATTCCTACAGTCCCTACGGCAACAGTACCAAGCTGACTGGTTATTTTGCCTGGTATTACGAGAGGGAGGGGATGCGCCCCATGATGCTCGGGTACAGCCTGGGCGGCTTCCATACCATCAAGGTGCTCTACACCCTGGCCGGTGAATTGGGGAGCGAGCCCGAGATCTGCAACCCCTTGACGGGAAGGTCGGAGAAACGCAAGCACATCCTCGATCCCCTGACCGGCCAGCAGCGGCGCATGGACTCACTCAGGATACCCTATGCCCACGCCGTCGCCTCCGGCGGTGCGGCCCGGTTCGTGCCCAATCAGTGGATTATCGGCAACCGGCTTCGGACCATCCCGGACAGCGTTGATGAATTCACCGGTTATTTCATGGAAGGGGATTTTCTCGGGGGCGACCTGCTGGGCTATGCAAACAACCCGAACTACTACGAAGCCGCCGGCCAGACGCGGGTGCGAAACTTCAAGCTGCCGGCGGGTTATACCCACCTCGATGTCGTCCTCACCAAGCACCTTTCCAAGAGCAGGAAACTGCGGGACTGGATCAACGCCTATGTCCCCTCGAAGGAGCCGGTCAGCCTGCCCGACTTCGGCGAACGGGCCGACAATATTCTCTTCGCGGCCGATGTCTGGTTCCATGTCAAGAGACATTGGGTGCTGGAACTGCAACGGATGATCAAGGCGAGGAGCGCCATGATGCAAAGGGTCGCCCAGGCTACTCGTTAGAAAACCCCGGGTATCAACCGCGCCGTCCTCGCCGCATAGGCCCGGTACTGGTCTCCGAAGGTATCCAGCATCATCCGTTCCTCCCGGGGCGAGCGCCTGAAATAGAGCAGGGCGACCGAAACAAGGCTGGCTGGACCCACGATGAGATTGGGAATCAGCAGGGCCTGGGCCAAGGCCCAGAGCCAGAAAGCGGCATACATCGGGTGGCGTATGAACTGGTAGATCCCGGCGGTCACCAGGCTGTGTTCCTCGCGTATCTCCAGGGTGTAGGACCAGTTCTTGCCCAGATCCTTATGGCTACGCCTGAATAGCCAGACAAAGCCCAGCAGCGCCAGCGTACCGAGCCAGCCCGCTGCCGGATGGAAGGGATAGTCGGCTGCCTGAAAGAGGGGGCTGGTCCAGTGCAGGATCGGCAGCAGTACCAGGGTGACCACGGTGAAGAACAGCATCGACCGCTCCTCCAGGTCCCAATGGTTGCGCACGACCTTCAGCCTGCGCTTGCGGCGATGGTAGGGATAGCGAACGACGAACCAGGCCGTCAGTCCCAAGGCCCAAATCAGGGCGGCGATCGTTTCGTTCATTTGGTCGGCTCCTCTCGAAATATAGGCTCGTCTCCGGCGGGACCCAGGATACGGCCCAAGGCACGCTCGGGCAACGTCAGCGGACCACAGCAGATCATGAAAAAGTCGTAGTGATAGCGCCGGCTGTTACCCATGACGAACTGATAGTGGACGCGAAACAGATTGCGCTTCATGCGCTTATAAAAGACCGGCTCCAGCATGTCGCGGAACCTGACCTGGGTGATGATCGGGAAGGGTCCCCGATGGAGTGGCTGCAATCCCATCGCCTTGGCCGGGTCGCTCTTGTAGAAGTTGATGGCATCGGTCAATGACTGGTATTCGATCCATTCGACACCGGGCGTCGCTGCGATCCGCCCCACCCGCGCCCGGAATGCCTCGGCGGCCGGATGCAGGCCGACGGTGAGGACCGCCGAGCCGACGGTGAGGACAGAAATACGCGCGCCCCGATGGGCCAGATCAGCGTCCAGCTCAATGGCCTTGGCGGCGATGTCGAGGGCCAAAACGGACCCCGTGCTGTGGCCGACGATCAGTATCTCGTCGAACCCACCCTTAGCCGTACGATCCACCACCAGCCGGGCATTGATCCCGACCCGCTCCCTGGCATCCGGCCGGGATTCGCGCAGATACTGGCGCATGAAGGTCCGCAGGTCCATCAAATGGCCGAGAAAGAGCTGGTCGCCGGGCCAGCGGATCAGGCCATAGGCCACCGCCAGAAAACCAATGGCGGCGACCGGCCCCGAACCGGCGAATCCAAGGGAGTCGATAGCCCCATAAACGCCGCAGGAGACCGTCAGGATGGTCAGCAACAGTAAAAAGGGATAGATAAAGTAGATGCCATAGCGCCAGCCGGCCCGGAAGATGCGGAACAGGGTCCCGGAGAAGATGTAGTCCGCCAGGGTCAGCAGGTAGAGCAAGAGACGCTTCCACAGGGGGCGGGCGAAGTCACTGTGGACGATATCCTCCCAATTGCAGAAGCAGAACGCGGTCTCGACCTGCCAGTGCTCCCCGCGCGTGACAATTCTTTTAATGCCGAGCATCCCGTTCTCGGCCTGAACCACCTCCGATTGCTCAACGACAACCCCCCAGGTGGGCGCGAAGCGCTTGGCGAGTTCGCGGGCAACCATGGCATAGGTCTCGCTGGCCGACTTCGGCGTATAGCCGCCGGCATAAAAAACGCAACGCCTGGCCACGGGGGTAAGGCTCATGACAGGGGACTCCGGATGGAAACCAAGCACATAAAGGCTGCTGAGCTTACCCTACCCGAGGGGTAAGCAAAACCATCGGTCCCGGTGGAATTACGGTGACACCTTACTAAATGCACTTAATTACCAATTAAGTGCATTTAGTAAGGTGTCACCGTAATTCAAAGAGGTCTATTTCCGCAAATAGGAGCTGAGGCAGGTTGGTGTCGTCTTGGTGGAGAGTTCGGCGACGGCCGCCATCCAGAAGGACTTTTCCTGCTCCTCCCCCTCTCCCTGCCGGGAGGGCATGACCAGGATGCGTCCCGAGACCGGTGACTTGGCAAGGGTCCTCCGAGGCCCCTGGGGCGACACCATCAGTCGCAACACCCCCTTTCCGATGAGATCCTCCACCCAGGCCCTATTACCCTCGTGGATATAGGTGGCTGCGGGGGGATGGCCCTCGGCGATGCTTTGCAACTCCAGCAGGGTCGCCTTGTCGATGCTGTAGGTGGTGTAGTAGGGATCGCCCTCCATATAGAGCTCGATACGGGTATCGGCGTCATTCAGGCCCCGGTCCACCCGCACCCTCAACAAGGGGGTGATATCGAGCCGGTGGTCGTTCCTGGCCACCTGGCACAGGAGTTCCCGTTGGACGAAGTAGTTGCCCACTTGGGCGTGGATTGACCTGGCGGGGTTGTGGATGCAACGGCTGAAATAACTGAGGGCACCCATCTCAGGACGGCGATTCACCAGGATGTAGCCAAAATTGACCGCAGAGAGATTCGAGGCCCGGAAGTTGTCGACCCACTGCTCCAGTTCGGCGTTGTATTCCTCGACGGTCTGGCCGAAGGGCCAGTGGCAATGGGGCACGGAAAAGAGGATCTCGTCCCGGTCCGCCGTGTGCAGCACCAGCATGTCGGCCCCGCCGCCCCGCCACCAGGCAGAGAGCTTATCCCGGTAGCGGCTCAGGTCCACCAGGTCCGTGACGATATGCAGGCGGCCATTCGGGTTCAGGTGATCCGCTGCTTCGATGATGATGCGCCGCAGGATGGCCTCACCCTCGGAACCCCCGTCGCGGAAGGTCAGGCCATTGACGTGGGGGCTGGGGACAAAGGGCGGATTGGCCAGGATGGTATCGAAGCGTTCACCTGCAACCGCCGCGAAGAGATCGCCCTGCACGAAGCGAACGTTGTCGATGCCGTTCAACTGGGCATTGAAGCGGGCAAAGCGAAGGGCCCGGGCTTGCAGGTCAATGCCGGTCACGGATCTGGCGTATCGGCTCGCGACCAGGGCCTGGATCCCCGAACCGGTACAGAGATCCAACACACGCCGGGCCGGCTGGCGCGGCGCGGTATGCACGAGCCCCATGCTGTCGAGACCGATATACATGACCGGCTGCTCGTCTGGCATGTCCTCGGGATAGATCATGTAGCGGTGATCGGTGGCGATATAGAGCCCATCGGGGCAAAAGACATCTACCCGCGAGGACCATCTCTCTCCCCTGGGGATCAGGATGCCCAGTCGCCTCAGGCAATCGAAGAGGCTGTCGCCGAAGAGGGTCCGCGCCCCATTCTCGCTGACCGAGCCCCGCAGTTGAAAGAGCCGCACAAGATCGCCGAACGTATTCTTCGGCAGCCTGTAGCGATCAAAGTAGTGGAGATGGGTGGGCTCGATCATCTGCATGGAGTCGACCCCCAGGGCCTTGGCGATGGCATCCTCCCCGTAACCCGCACCCTCCAGCACCAGGCGCAGCTCCCCCAGCCGGGAACCGATCCAGAACTCAGGATTGGCGAAGGGTTCCAGGGTCTGCCCGTAATCGCCGAGGGGACTGTCTTCATGACCGGGCGAGGCGTCGATAGCATCGGGGACCCGCACGCGCCGGGTGAGGAGCCGGGCACGGGCCTGCTCTGCCTGCTCGCAAGCCTCGCGCCGCGTCAATTGCTTCTGAAGACGCAGTCGCTCTATCCGGTCTGGTCCGGCGCAAACCGCCATGAGCCACTTGACCTCGTCATAGGAGAGTCCGAGCGGTGGCGTGGCGCCTCCCAGGTCGATCAGGTCGCTGGTGCCGAGGGGATCGAGAATGAGCACCACATCCTCGGAAAGCTGGGTGTTGAATGCCCCGCCGAAGGGGGTCTCGGGAAAAAGGATGCTGGTCTCCTTGTAGCGGGCGCCGATGGCGGAAAGTTCGCGTAATTCCGGTTCCGTCCAGGGACAGCGTTCCGTATCGCCGAAGAAAAGCGCCCGGTCCAGTTGCCGCATCAAGTCATCCACGGGCGGCTGTCCCGGTGGCAACCCTTTCGGAAGACTGCCCTCCTGGACCCGTGCGAGATGTTGCCGATAATCGAGCACGGGCTGGTTACGCTTGGAAATCCAGAGATTTTCGATGCAGAGGTAATCGATGTTGGTTCCGATAAAAGTGGCGATGGCCTCTTCCGGGGTCTCGACGATGGGCTGGCCAGCCACGTTGAAGCTGGTGTTCAGCAGCACAGGGGCGCCGCCCCGGCGGGTCACGAGTTCGCGGCAGAGGGCGTGGAAATAGGGGTTCTCCTCGCCGGTGACTGTCTGGACCCGCCCGGTACCGTCATAATGAGTGACGGCCGGGATCTTTTCCCGGTACTCCTCCTTGATATCGGAGACCAGGAGCATGAAGGGGGCAGGTACCTCCTGCTCGAAGACGATGGCGATGTCTTCCAGAGGGATCACCGGCGCAAAGGGACGAAAGGGCTCGCGGAACTTGACCCGGGCATTGAGGACATCCTTCATCCTGGCGAAGGTCGGGTCGGCCATGATGGAGCGATGCCCCAGGGCACGGGGTCCGAATTCGGAACCGCCCTCGAAGCGGGCGACGATGTTACCCTTTGCCAGGGCCTCGGCGCTACGGGGAACCACCTGCTCCGGGGAGAGCACCTCAACCTCGATCTGGTCGTCATATTTGCCGATGGCCTCCAAGATCGCCCGCCTCGGGTAGGGACGCCCCAGGTTTCCGACCTTCAGGGGCGACCGGCGGGGCGCCGGTTCATGCTCGGAGTAGGCCCAAAGGGCGCAGCCCGCGGCGATGCCCGCATCACCCGCTGCCGGGAAGATGAAGATGTCGTCCAGCCCCAGATGGCGGTAGAGCTTGTAGTTGGCCACGGAGTTGAGGGCGACCCCACCCGCCAGGCAGAGCCGGTTCAGACCTGTGTCGCGCAGGGCGATCTCAGCCAGATGGATCAGGGCCTCTTCCAGCTCCTTTTGCACCTTGTAGGCGAGATCGACCAGATAGGGCCGCAGATAGGGGCTGCCGACACCATCGTCGTAACGTTTCTCCAGGGCCGCGACCTCCAGGAATATGTCGTAGGCCGACAGGGTCAGACAACAGCTTCCGGCCTGTTTTCGTATCCAGGGATGCCAATGCCCCTGGTGGCTGCCGTAGGGGGCCAGCCCCATTAATTTGCCCGCCTCCGGGATGCTCACCGATCCCCCGACCTCGGTAACGAACCCCGCCTTGCGGCTGATGAATTCGTAGACGAAGCCCAGGGTGGAGAGCCCGGCCAGATGGGCCTTGACCCTTTCAGAATGGTAGGGGATGAGCCGACCATTCCCACCCTGATAGAGGGAATAGGACTCGGTGCGTCTATCCGGAGTGGTGCTGCCGCTGGCATCCACCACCATCACCAGGGCCTCGTCGAACCCCGAGGGCCAGTAAGCCGTGTAGGCATGGGCCAGGTGATGGCTGGGAATGGCACGGAAGCGGGGTGCCAGGCGCGCCCCCAGGGAGCGCCGCAGAATCGCCAGGGAATGGTCCTCGCCGGGCATGTTGGCACTGATGGTCGCCACCTCCTCCAGACCAATGCCGCAGTGTTCCAGGCAGTAGTGGATGGCCTCCAGGGGCAATTGAATCTGGCGGGGATTCGCGATGGATTGGTGCATCACGCCGATGCTGTGCTTGTGCCGATCCAACCGCTCCTGCTGGATGGCCACCAGGATTTCGCCATTACTCACGATGGCCGCGGCGCGGTCGTGGCCCAGATTAATACCGAGATGCAAGTCAGTCATGGGTGCCCCTTTATATAGTATTGGTATTAGGGATGGATGCTCGGCCACTCGCCCTACAGGATAGCCAATAAAGGTTACATTGACAGCATCTCAGTCTCAGCTATATAGATGGCTGATCAAATTGGCTGTTCCGATTGATATTTCTTAAGAATCAGCCAAATATTGCTTGCAGCATCCCTGGATAGATCAGATTTTTCCTACAAAACATTCAGAAAACGGCTACGCCCTAATGTAATATCCTGATCATCCGAAAAACCTGGGAGGAAGCAATGAACCCATCCACCACCGCGCTGATATTGATCGGTTACCAGAAGGACTACTTCCATGAGAATGGGATACTCCACAAAGTGATAGAGGCAGCCGTCGCGCATGTGCTCAGTAATACCCTGGACCTACTCGATCACCTTGCCCCCTCTCCCGCGACCATTGTTTCTACACCTATCAATTTCACCCCCGATTACACCGAACTGGTCGATCCCATCGGCATCCTTAAGATCATCCGGGATGTGGGCGCCTTCAAGCAGGGGACGACCGGCGCCGACGCAATCGATGAATTGGCCCGCTACGGGGACCGTATCATTGAGATTCCCGGAAAACGTGGGCTCAATGCCTTTCATGCCACTCACCTGAAGGCCGAACTGGAGCATCGCGGCATCACCGATGTCGTCCTGGCCGGGGTGGTGACCTCTATCTGCATCGACTCGACGGCCCGCTCGGCCTTCGAATACGGCTTCCAGGTCTCTGTGTTGTCGGACTGCACGGCGGGCCGTTCGGGCTACGAACAGGATTTCTATTGCAACGAAGTGCTGCCGCTCTACGCGAAGGTCATGACCCATACCGAATTGCTGGAAAAGCTGCAACTTGCCTGACAGATGAAACCCAGCAAAGAAGAGCTTCTGACCCAGTCCCAATACCGCATGGTTGAGCGCCTGCGCGAGGCCGAGGAGCGCTGGCGCTTTGCCCTCGAAGGTACGGGTGACGGCGTCTGGGATTGGGACATCCAGAACGGCAGGACGGTGCTGTCCAAGCGCTGGAAGGAGATGATGGGCTATACGGAGGCGGAGTTCGACGCACAGGGCGGGGACTGGACGGCCCTCATCCACCCCGCCGACCGGGATCAGGTCAGGGAAACCCTGCGAAAATACCTGGCGGGGCAAGAAGGCCCCCAGTACATCGCCGAATTCCGGCTTCACAACAAGGAGGGGGAGTGGCGGTGGATACTCGCGCGCGCCATGACGGTCAGCCGTAACAGTCAGGGAAACCCCTTGCGCATTATCGGCACCCATTCCGATATCACAGAGCGCAAGCGGGCCGAGGAGACAATCCAGCGGCAGGCCTATTTCGACGAACTCACCCACCTGCCCAACCGCAATCTGTTCCGTGACCGTCTCCAGCAGGAGATCAAACGTGTGCAGCGCGCGAACCTGAGGCTGGCCCTGCTCTTCATCGATCTGGACGATTTCAAGGGAATCAATGACACCCTGGGTCATGATGCCGGGGACAAACTGCTGGTCGAGGTGGGGGGCCGCATCGCCGCTACCGTGCGCGAATCTGACACCCTGGCCCGCTTCGGCGGCGATGAATTCACCCTCATCCTTTCGGGCCTGGGCTCCACCGATAATGTCGAGCGGGTGGCTCGTGAGATCCTCGCCACCCTTGCCGAACCTTTTCATATCGAAGGGGAGCGCATCGTCATATCAGCCAGTATCGGCATCACCCTGTGTCCCATGGACGCCACCGAGGTCGAGGATCTTTGTAAGAATGCCGACCAGGCCATGTTCGCAGCCAAGAGCGCCGGTCGCAGACGCTTCTGCTACTTCATGCCCGAGATGCAGGTGGCGGCACAGAGCAGGCTCCGCCTGATCAATGATCTCCGCCTGGCGCTGGAGGCCGATCAGTTCGAGGTCTATTTCCAGCCCATCATCGATCTGGCCTCGGGCGGCATCGTCAAGGCCGAAGCGCTGATACGCTGGCGGCACCCCGATCGCGGCATGGTAAGCCCCGCCGAATTCATTCCGGTGGCGGAGCACGCTGGCCTGATTGCCGCCATCGGTGACCTTGTGTTCAAGCAAACCACCCATCACCTGAGCCGCTGGAGGAACAACCACAAGGCTGGATTACAGATCAGCGTGAACGTCTCCCCGGTGCAGTTCCTCAACAACGGCGGTCCCTACGCCAAGATAGCTGCCTATCTGAGCGAACGGGGCCTGCCGGCCGAATCTCTCTCCATCGAGATCACCGAGGGCCTGTTGCTCGATGCGACATTCGCGACCACCGATAAACTGCTCCAATTTCGCGATGCGGGCATACAGATCGCCATCGACGACTTTGGCACGGGCTACTCCTCCCTTTCCTACCTGAGGCGGTTCCCTATCAACTACCTGAAGATCGATCAGTCCTTCGTCCGTAATCTGGCCAGTGACCCCAACGACATGGCCATTGCCGAGGCCATCATCTTGATGGGGCACAAGCTCGGCCTCCGGGTCATTGCGGAGGGCGTGGAGACCGAGGCCCAGCGCAAGCTGCTGGCCGAGGCGGGATGTGATTACGCCCAGGGCTATCTCTTTTCCCGGCCCCTGCCCGCCGTTGAATTCGAGGCCCTTCTTGATGGCCCCTGACCACAGGCTTGACCCTGGACAATCAACGATCGGCGCCCCCCTTGATAGCATTCAGAATTCTGGGGACCTCTGAGGAACTTGCAAAATGGCCATCCTGGCCATTTTGCAAGGCGAAAACGAAAAATGCGATTTTTCGTTTTCTTCATTTTCAATGGCTTAGGCCATTGAAAATGGCGGTTCATCCCTGAACCGCAAGAGGTTCTTGCAGT
>JAHJDE010000136.1 GCA_018812525.1 Gammaproteobacteria bacterium | reverse complement strand
TGAGCAAAACCGCCTATTTTCGCGGCAGAGCCGCTCCCACGGCGGTGGGAGCGGCTCTGCCGCGAAACAGATCGATTGAAGATCGGCCAAAGATGGCCTGAAGATGAGATGCGAGATGTACAAGTTATTCCCGGACAGTTCCTTAGGGTAGGGGCTGGGTTCCGGTATCCTCATGATGCCTTCCCTCAGAATGGGTCATTTCCCGCAGTAAAAAGCCATCTCCCTCAGATTTTGACTAATATCAAGGCTGGGTGAAGTGCCGCACCTAGACTGAACCCCCGGCACCTCTATTCCTCTCAAAGGGAGACCTCCGATGAAAAAAACCAAGCGAATAACCTCGCTTCTCGTGGGCACGGCGCTGAGCGCCGGCATGGCGACCAGCGCCTTTGCCCAGGGACAGCTCGACGCGGTCATGAAGGCCCGTGGCCTGACCGAGAAAGATGTCCTGGCGGCAGCCAAGACCTATACCCCCACCGGGGGCCGTGACGAATATCTGGCATTCAGCTCCGGCGGGCAAAGCGGCCAAGTGATCGTCTACGGCATCCCCTCCATGCGCATCCTCAAGTACATCGGCGTCTTCACCCCCGAGCCCTGGCAGGGCTATGGCTTTGACGACGAATCCAAGGCCGTGCTGGCCCAGGGAAAGATCAACGGCAAGGACATCACCTACGGCGACACCCATCACCCCGCCTTCTCTGAAACCGATGGCGAGTATAACGGCCGCTATCTCTTCATCAACGACAAGGCCAATCCCCGCGTGGCGGTCATCGATCTGCACGACTTCGAGACCAAGCAGATCGTGGTCAACCCCTTCTTCAAGTCGGACCACGGCGGCGCCTTCGTTACCCCCAACACCGAGTACGTGATGGAGGCCAGCCAGTACGCGGCCCCCTACAGTGACGACCATGTCCCCCTGGAGCAATTCAACGACAAGTACCGCGGCGGTCTGACCTACTGGAAGTTCAACAAGGAGAAAGGACGTTTGGAGATGGAGAACTCCTTCAACTTCGAGCTGCCGCCCTACTCCCAGGACCTCTCCGACGCCGGTAAGGGTCCCTCCGACGGCTGGGGCTTCACCAACTCCTTCTGCTCCGAGCGCTACGTGGGCGGTATCGAGCGCGGTCGCCCCCCCTTCGAGGCAGGCTGCTCCTCCAAGGACACCGACTTCCTCCACGTGACCAACTGGAAGAAGGCCGAGGAGCTGGTCAAGGCCGGCAAGGTGAAGAAAGAGAAGGGCATGTACCTGATCACCATGGAGCAGGCCGTTCAGGAAGGGCTGCTCTATCTGATCCCTGAGCCCAAGTCCCCCCATGGCGTGGACGTGAGCCCGGACGGTACCCACATCATCGTCTCCGGCAAGCTGGATAGCCATACCTGGGTCTACAGCTTCGAGAAGATCATGAAGGCCATCGCGGACAAGAAGTTCGAGGGCAAGGACCCCTACGGCATTCCGATCATTGCCATGAAAGACGCATTGGACAAGCAGGTCCAGGTCGGCCTGGGTCCGCTGCACACCCAGTATGACTCCAAGCCCTGCGTGGCCTATACCTCCATCTACGTGGACTCCATGGTCACCAAGTGGGACTACTGCCAAGGCAAGGTACTGGATCAAATCAACATCCACTACAACATTGGTCATCTGGTATCCATGGAAGGCGACTCCAGGTCGCCGGACGGCAAGTACTTGATCTCTCTCAACAAGCTCTCCATCGACCGCTTCAATCCCGTGGGCCCCCTGCATCCGCAGAACCACCAGTTGATCGACATCAGCGGCGACAAGATGGAACTGCTGTACGACATGCCGCTGCCCCTGGGCGAACCCCACTATGTGGTAGCCATCAAGGCCGACAAGCTGCAACCGGAGGTCCGTTACAAGACCGGCTGGAACTCGCGTAACGACGAAAAGTCGCCCTACGCCACCCGCGCCGGCCGCGAGAAGACCGAACGTACCTGCGACGCCAGCGGCAAGTGCACCACCGAGGTCTATGGCACCCTGATCCGTTCCCACATCACGCCCGAGATCATCGAGGCCCAGGAAGGGGATACGGTCAAGATCCACCTGACCAACATGGAACGCGCCCAGGACGAGGTACACGGCTTCGCCATGTACGGGCAGAACGTCCAGCTCTCCGTCGAGCCGGGCAAGACCGCCTCCACCACCTTCGTGGCCGAAAAGGCGGGCGTCTACCCCTACTACTGCACCGAGTTCTGCTCCGCGCTCCACCTGGAGATGCAGGGCTATCTGCTGGTGCAGCCGAAGGGCTACAAGGCCGAAGCGGTCGCCATGCAGGAAGGCGTTGCCTACACCCAGGCCGACTACGACAAGCAGGTAAAGACCAACGTCGATACCCAGGCCGTCATCGACTCGGTGGTGACCTACATCACCGCGCGTAACTTCAAGGACTTCCCGATCGTTGGCGCCCTGGTGGAAGATGCCGTCGAACAGCTTGGCTTTGGCGCCGAGGCCAAGAAGAAGGCCGAAGAGGCCGCTGCCAAGCAGGACTGGCAGAACGCCATGCTCTGGGCCAACCAGTGGTGGCAGTACCAGGTCAAGACCGCCGACCTGGGCCTGCGCGCCAAGACCCATCTGGATCAGAACGGGGCTGTCGAGGTCAAAAAATAGGCTGTTGATTCCATCGACTGCTGGCTAAACTGAGGGGGCTCTTAGAGCCCCCTCTTCCGTAGCGGAACCAAAACCCATTGAAAATTCGAGGTAATCCCATGAAATTTAAATCCCTGAGCATCGCGGCTGCGCTGATTCTCCCCCTGGCCCTGTCCGGCAACGCCATGGCCCTGGACGGCTCTGCCCTGTTCCAGTCCAAGACCTGCTGGTCCTGCCACGGCAAGGACGCCAAGACCCCCATCCTGCCTGTCTATCCCAAACTGGCGGGTCAGAATGCCGGTTACGCCCTGCAACAGATGAAGGACATCAAGAGCGGTGCCCGCGCCAACGGCCAGTCTGCCGCCATGAAGGGCGTCATGGGCCTTGTCTCCGACGAAGAGATGGCGGCCATCGCCGACTGGCTGGCCACCCAGTAAACCGCTCGGATAAGTTGATTCTAATCAAGGTTCGACCCCTCCCTGGGCGATAGCCTGCAAACCAGAGGTCCATCGAGGGATGGGCCGAACCCTATTCAATGAATGCGAGATAGCTACGATGAAATTCCCAATTCGCAAGAACGCACTGATCGCCGCCATGGCCCTCGCCCTCTCCGCGCCCGCTATGGCTGCCTGGAACGAAGGCGGCGGCGAGAAGGACGAGGCCATGCTGCTGAAACCGGACCGCGACCGCGGCATCGCTGTCTATGAAGTCTGTTCAGCCTGTCACCTGTTGGAAGGCTGGGGTCTGAAGGACGGCACCTTTCCCCAATTGGCGGGCCAGCACCGCAACGTCCTGATCAAACAGTTGGCCGACATCCGCGCCAAGAACCGCGACAACCCCACCATGTACCCCTTCGCCCTGGACGATCAGATCATGTCGGCGGCGGGCTACAAGCACGGCGACATCCCTCCGGCGCAACTGGTGGCCGACGTAACCGCCTATATCGCCAAGCTGCCCATGAATCCCGATCACGGCAAGGGCCCCTGGGGTCCTGGTACCCCTGAATTCGAAAAGGGCAAGAAGCTCTACGCCGACAACTGCGTGAAGTGCCATGGCGAACAGGGCGAAGGCGACGATGACAAGTTCTTCCCCAAGATCGTGGGTCAGCACTATGAATACATCCTGCGCCAGTTTCAGTGGGTCCGCGACGGCAAGCGCCGCAACGCCAACCCGGACATGGTCAAGCAGATCAAGAATTTCACCGATGACGACATGAAGCACGTCATCAACTACGGCAGTTGGATTCCGGTCCCCCAGAAGGACCTGGCCCCCTCCAAGGACTACAAGAACCCGGACTATTGATCCAGGATTTTTTGATTGGTCGTTCCCACGCTCCAGCGTGGGAATGCAGCCTGCGACGCTCCAGCGTCGCGGGTTGCCGGATTCCGGTGGAGATTAGCCGCGCCTCCGAGGGTCTCGGGACGCTGGAGCGTCCCAGGATCTGTTCCCACGCCGGAGCGTGGGAACAATCAGATACCGGGTCCCCTATGCCCGTGGGTTGCGCGCCTAACCCAACCTACGGTTTCCTGGCAGTAATAAGAGGAATTTAGGATGAATCAAGTCCGGCCTAACAGCCTGCTTCCCATGGGCTTTGCCCTGATCGCCGTGGCCTTGTTGGCGGTCATCTACTACGCCCCCATCTGGTGGGTATCGCTCACTGCGCCCAATTACCCGCCGGAGGCATTCCCCGACGGTGTGCGCATCCACTTCCACTTCAATGGCGTGTTCAACGGCTGCAAAAAGGTGGAAAAGGCGGAAATCCGCGAGGACGAGGCCCTCGATTGTGTCCACGAGATGGACACGATCAACCACTACGTGGGCATGTACCCCATCGCCGCCGGCGGTGTAGTCGAGCGCGCCCTGTCGCCCTTCCTGGTCTCCATGCTGGGAGTGATGGTGCTGGGCTTCGCCTGCCGCCACACTCGCCTGCGGCAGATCCTGCTCACCCTGGGCTTCGGCGCCATCATTGCCTGGATGTCCCTGACCTTCTTCGGGAAGGACGGTCTCAAGTACCAGAGCCAGGGCTATGTGGAGGCCCTGATAACCTCCATGGATCAGGCGGCGGGCGAGAAGGACCAGGAGATCGAGATCGGCGGCGGCATCGTTGAACGGCTCAGGGCGGAACTGGCCAAGTCCGAGGGACAGGCTGCCGGGACCAAGGCGGCAGGAGGCGAATCATCCCAGTCCAAGGCAAACCTGATCCAGAGCCTGCGCATCACCTTCGACAAGGATCAGGAGCGCAAGGGCGACAATGCCATGGCCTGGAATGGCAGCAACAACCAAGTGATGTTGTGGCACTACGACAAGAGTCTGGGCCGTTATTTCAACAACCGGGCCGAGATCGATCCCATGGTGGCGGGGATGGGGCTGGCCTTTAAGGTCGTCTTCTTCGGCATCATCGGCGCCATGCTGTTGTTGATCTATGGGGCGGGCAAGACCGGTGGCCTGTTCTACTGGCTGTTGATCATCGTGCCGGCTGCCCTGCCGGTCTTTTTCATCATCGAATACGCGGCCTGGCTCTGGTGGTACGGCCACAGCATGAATGCCATGGGGGCCTTCACCGTCAAGCCCTTTATGCCCACGGTCTTCGGCCAGGGCAAGGTGGCCCAGTTCGCCACCCACTCCTATCCCTATTGGGGCTTCGGCCTGATCCTGCTGTTGTCGCTGGTAACCGCCACCCTCGGTATCCTGCGCCGCAAGGAGCTGCGTCGGGGACAGGCGGAGTAAGGGTCTTGAGCCTGCGCCCGCCGCTTCTGCTGCCGCTGCTGTTCTGTCTCTGGGGGACGGCGCAGGCGCAGGCCCTGCCTTCCCTGCAAAAGCTGGTGGATGCAGCCGAACCCAACAGCACCCTGACACCGCCGCCCGGCGTCTATGCCGGGCCGGTGGTCATCGACAAGCCCCTGGTGCTGGATGGCCAGAACCAGGTGACCATCGATGGCGGCGGCAAGGGGACCGTGATCCTGCTGGACACTGACAGCGCCACAGTGAAGAACCTCCGCCTCACCAACTCCGGCAACTCCCACAACGATCTGGATTCGGGCATCCAGGTGCGGGGCGACTTCAACGTCATCAAGGACAATCGCATCGACAACTGCCTCTTCGGCATCGATTTGCAGCAGTCCAAGAACAACCTGGTCCGGCGCAACCGGATCTCCTCCAAGGATGTGGAGCTGGGGGTACGCGGCGACGCCATCCGCCTCTGGTACAGCTTCAACAACAAGATCGAGGAGAACGTCGCGACCAACTCCCGCGATATCGTGGTCTGGTACTCCCGCGACAACCTCATCCGTGGCAACAAGTCCACGGGGGGGCGCTATTCGCTGCACTTCATGTACTCCCAGTACAACCTGGTGGAGAACAACGACTTCCGCGACAACTCGGTCGGTATCTTCATCATGTACAGCGATGGCATCAAGGTGCGCGGCAATCGTGTATTCAGGGCCACTGGCCCCACTGGGGTCGGCATCGGCTTCAAGGAAACCAGCAGCGTCGAGATCGACAACAACGAGATCCTCTACTGCGCCACGGGACTCGACCTGGATGTCTCCCCCTTTCAACCGGATACCACCAATCTCATCCGTCACAACCTGATCGCCTACAATGCCGTCGGGGTACGTTTCCTCAACGACTGGACAGGCAATATCTTCGAGGGCAATCTCTTCAAGGGAAATCTGACCCAGGTAGCGGTCAACGGCGGCAAGAGCGCCAAGCGGAACATCTGGCGCGGCAATCACTGGGACGAATACCAGGGCTTCGATCGTGATAAGGACGGCATCGGTGATCGCCCCTATGAACAGTTCGGTTATGCAGACCGGCTCTGGATGGATGTGAATGACGCCCGTTTCTTCAAGGGGAGTCCCATGTTGGAGGTGATCGACTTCCTGGAGCGCCTGGCCCCCTTCTCCCCGCCGAACCTGATGTTGCGGGACGAACGGCCGCTGATGCTGGCCGCCAGCGCCGAGGAGCTCCTGCGACAGTCCCTTGCCGCCGGTTGGGGCGAACAGGACGGGGACGTTGCCACGGGGGAAAAGCAGGGCTTCGATGCCTTGAAGGCGCTTAAACAATCGCTGGGCAGACCATGACCACCGAAAAGAGACCAAAAAACAAACCGCCCATATCACCGAAACGCCGCGAGCAGAGCCGACGTGAGTTCCTGCGCACCGGCGCGATGGCCGGCGGCGTACTGCTCATCAGCCTTATGGGCTATATCCCGGTGGGCGAAGGCAAGATGAAGCGGCTGCGTCCGCCGGGCGCGCTGATCGACAAGGACCTCAACGAACGCGACTTCCTCGCCGCCTGCATCAAATGCGGCCAGTGCGTGCAGGTCTGTCCGGTCGAGGCCATCAAGCTGACTGATCTGGCCGACGGCTTCGGTATTGGCACCCCCTTCATCGAGGCCCGCGACCAGGCCTGCGACTTCTCCTGCGACGGCCTGCAATGCGTCCTGGCCTGTCCGACCGGCGCCCTGACCCACGAGATCAATTACCCCGCCCAGTCCCGCATGGGTTTCGCCCGGCTGACGCGGCCGGAGAAGTGCCTCGCCATCCAGGGCCAGGGCTTCAAGGGCCAGGCGCGCGGACCCGATTTCAAGGGGGTTCTGCGTTACGAGGAGCTGGACCGCTGGAAGGCCGTCCCCATCGCCGACCACCCCTATGATCTGGAACTCTGCGACCTCTGTGTGCGCCAGTGCCCCATCGAGATCCGCATCGGCCAGTGCGCGGCGGGCAAGCCGCCCTCGGGCGACAAGAACCAGTGCCCCCCGAGTCGGGCCATCTCCCTGGAATCGATGGGTGAGGGTAAAGCCAGGAAGCCGCTGGTCCATGACGGCTGCGTGGGCTGCGGCGTCTGTGAGATGGTCTGCCCCACCGATCCGCCCGCCATCGTCATCGTCCTCGACGAGACCGCCGATACCCAGCGGAAACGAGGCTAGATCGATGCGTCCAAATTCCGTCTGTTTCGCGCAAAGACGCAAAGGCGCAAAGAAGACCTCGATCTTGATCGAAAGTTACGTAGGGTGGATAAGCGATAGCGCATCCACCACAGCGTTGCCGGACTTTGCGCCATCGCGCGAGAAAAGGGGTTCCTGAATGAGCTACTTTGCCGCTTCCATCAAGCAGATGCTCGGGGCCAATCCGGGCAAGCCCGCGCCGGAGGACTATTCGCCGGAGGCGCGGGAGATCCATGTCGTCAAAAAGGGCCGCAAGGAGACCAAGGCGGAGCTGATGGCCATCGAGGAGGCCCATGCCCTGCACGAACGGCGCCATCTCTGGCGCAAGCGGCGCTGGATGACCCTGATCCTGGTCAACCTGCTGTTCGTGGTCTCCTACTACTTCGATGTGCAGTTGCTGGAGGGGGCGCTGACCGCTTCGCGCTTCATCGGCTTCCACATGGCCGATCTCAACTCCGCCTTGCAGGTGATGCTGGCCTTCAAACACGTGGTGCTGAACCTGCTGATCGGTACCGTCACTGTCTTCATTCTCTGGATACTGGTGGGCGGGCGAACTTTCTGCTCCTGGGTCTGTCCCTACCACCTGCTGGCGGAGTGGACCGAGACCCTGCACCTGTGGCTGGAGGCGAAGAAGTGGATCAGGCCGGTGACCTTCCATCGGGGGGCGCGCACGATCTTCTATGTCCTCTTCGCCCTGCTGGCCTTGGTCACGGGCTATACGGTGTTCGAGACCCTCTCTCCCACCGGCATCCTCAGCCGGGCGATGATCTACGGCCCCGGTCTGGCCCTGCTCTGGGTGTTGCTGCTGCTGTTGTTCGAGGTATTCGTGTCGCGTCGCGCCTGGTGCCGCTATGTCTGCCCGATCGGCTTGACCTATGGGTTGGTGGGCAGCATCTCCCCGGTGCGGGTCAAATACAACCTGAAGGATTGTCACCACGAGGGTAATTGCCGCAAGGTCTGCCTGGTCCCCCATGTCCTGGACATGACCATCAAGGGCCGCGCCGCCGATGTGGATGTCCCGGTGGGGGCCGACTGCACCCGCTGCGGCCTCTGCGTGGATGCCTGCCCCACCAGCTCGTTGACCTACGAGGTACTGGGTCTCAAGAAACTGCAATAAGATCCCGGCTGGTTACCATGAAAAATATGTAGGTTGGGTTAGGCGGTATTTCCGCCGAAAAAACCGCCGGGAGCGATTTTTCGCGCAAGCCCCCGGAGGGGTAAGGTGCAGGAAGCACCGAACAAACCCAACAGAGGGCGCCGATTGTTGGGTTACGGCGCGCAGCTATCCGAGCGGGGTATCCAGCGCTCTGTGTTTGCGCGCCTAACCCAACCTACGATTTTCATCGTCCAGGGGCACAGTCAGATAGAATCCGTCCACGTAGAGATTTAGGAACCGCGATGATCAGTATCCAAGGGCTACGCAAGGGCTTCGGCAAGCGCGAGGTGATCCAGGGGCTCGACCTGAAGCTGGAGCCGGGCCGTCGGGTGGCCCTGATCGGCTCCAACGGGGCCGGCAAGACCACTTTGATCCGCTGTCTGCTGGGCGAATACCGGTTCGGCGGCGAGATTCGCGTGGACGGCAAATGTCCGCGCCAGCAGCGCTGCGAGGTCCTGCGCCTGGTGGGTTTCGTGCCGCAACTGCCGCCGCCGCTGAAGATGCCGGTGGGGCAGTTGGTGCGTTTCGTCGCCGATGTGGCCGATAGCGATCCGGGGCGGATCGTCGCGGTGGCCCAACGCCTGGGCCTGAACATTGACCAGAACCGCCACCAGCCCTTTGTCCGGCTCTCCGGCGGCCAAAAGCAGAAACTCCTGATAGCCGCTGCCCTGGGCCGGGATACGCGCCTGCTCATCATGGACGAGCCTGCGGCCAATCTGGATCCGGAGGCGCGCGGCGTCTTTTTCGAATTGCTGGCGGAGAAACGGGACAAGGAAGCGGTCATGCTCATCTCCAGCCACCGCCTGGACGAGGTGGCGACCCTGGTCAACCGGGTGATCGAGTTGGACCAGGGGCGGGTGGTGCTTGACGACAAGGTGGATGACCTTGTGGACTTGGACAGCCGGCTCGCCTGCCGCATCCGCATTAATCGCCAGGAGGCCGCCTTCGCCCGCGCCATCGGCCAATGGGGCTTTATTGCAGGTGCCGGCGGTCTGCAATGGGAAGGGACCCTGGCCGGCCCCGACCGCCTGCGGTTCCTCGGTGTGCTGTCCCGCTACGCCGGTCTGCTGGCCGGCCTTGAAATGAGCGACGCCGGCCGCGTGAGCGAAAGGGGGGTGGTCAATGACTGAATCAAGGCGATGTTTAACCCCTGCGGGCAGCCCTTCAGGGCTGCTTGTCGGTCTGAAGGCCCACCTATTCATCCTGCCGCTGCTCTTTCTACTTACCGCATGCTCCGGTGAGCCGGGGACGGGACCGGCCGATGTGCATTGGGATCGGGACGCCTGTGAGCGCTGCCGCATGGTGCTGAGCGCAAGGAACTTCTCGGCCCAGATACGCTACACCCCGGACCCAGAGTCACGCAGCCAGGTCTTTAAATTCGATGATATTGGTTGTGCCGTCATCTGGCTGGATCAGCAGGAATGGCGTGAGCATCCCAGCGTGGAGATCTGGGTGAACGACCACCGCAATGGCGAATGGATCGACGCCCGCACGGCCTCTTACGTCCAGGGTAAGCTGACGCCCATGGAGTATGGACTGGGCGCCCAGGACGATCCCATCACCGGCGCCATCGATTTCGAGCAGGCGCGGGAGCTGATCTACCAGCAAGAGGAGAGGTTCAATACCCACGGCGCCCACCTGGAACAGAACGCCGAACAGGCCAAACTACCCAGTATCCGGGAGACCAATCAGCAATGAGACCAAAATCCTCCATATATCTCGCGCAAAGGCGCAAAGGCGCTAAGGAAGCAATGGGATATACAGCTTCCGCGCTTCATGGGGCGGGTAATGCCGGGATGGCCATGGGGCCACTTGTTTTCTTGGCGTCTTTGCGCGAGAAGGGAGGATTCCCAGGATGAATCACCTTCTTTTGACGGCCTGGACGGATATCCTGGAATCCCTGCGGGCGCGCTGGTTCGCGGTCTATACCTTTGTCTTCGGCGGCATCCTGGTGTTGCTCTTCGCCCTGGGTCTGACCGAATCCCGCGTCATGGGCTTCACGGGCCTGTCGCGGCTGATGCTAACCTATCTCCAGCTCAGCATGGCCATCCTGCCCGTGTTTGTGCTGGTGACCACGGTGCGCTCCCTCTCCGGCGACCGGGAAAGCGGTGTCTTCGAATATCTCCTCTCCCTGCCGGTCGCCCTCTCGGCCTGGTACTGGGGCAAGATGCTCGGGCGCTTCATCATGGTCTATACCCCGGTCCTCCTGGCCATGTGCGGGGCCATGCTCTGGGGCGGGCTGACCGGGGTCGAGCTGCCCTGGCGGATCTTTCTCTACTACAGCGCCCTGCTGATGGTCCTCACCTGGTGTTTCCTCGGCATCGGCATGCTGGTCTCCTCGGTGGCGCGCAGCGTCGATGTGGCCCAGGGTACCGCCTTCGTTATCTGGCTCGGGCTTTTGCTGTTCCTCGATCTCATCCTGCTGGGGGTGATGGTGCAGCAGTACGCCCCAGCGGACCTGGTCATCGGCATCGCCCTGGCCAATCCCTTGCAGGTCTTCCGCACGGCCGGCATGATGCTGTTCGACCCCCAACTGGTGCTGTTGGGGCCTGCTGCCTATGTGATCCTGGACAACTTCGGCAACCTGGGCTTCATGGTCTATGCCTTGGCCTACCCCCTGTTGCTGGGGACCCTGACGGCATGGATCGGTTATCAATGGTTCCGAAGGGGTGATCTGCCGTGAGCCTTCCGTCCGCCACCCGCTGGCTCGGCCCCTTGCTGGTCCTGGTCTTGGCGGCCCTGGCGGGCGGCGCGGTCTATGTCGCCTGGCCCATTCTCTTCCCCAAGGTCAGCCATTCCCTTTCACCCGATCCGGCGTGCGACCTGCGGGCGGGTGATTGCCGCTTGGTCTTTCCCAGCGGCGAGGGCGTGGTGTTCAGAATTTTGCCGAGGGATATCCCCCTGATCGAGCCGATCCAGATCCAGGTGGACCTGGAGGGGTTGCAGGCGCGCAAGGTCATGGTCGATTTCGCCGGCATCGGCATGAACATGGGCTTCAACCGGCCGGAGCTGAAACCGGTGGGCAGGCAACACGACGCACAGGAAGGTGCTAGTGTCCCCGGAGGCAGGATACCGGGAGTGACCTTCGCGGGCAGCACCCGAATACCCGTCTGCGTGCGCAAGCGGATGGATTGGGAGGCGCGGGTGATGGTGGAGACCCCCGAGGGGCTCAGGGTTGCCCCCTTCCGTTTTTATACCCTCAAGTAGGAGCGAACTTGTTCGCGACCGTCCCTGTGAAAAAATTGTCCATCGAATCCTCCCGTCCCATCGCCCGCGTGGTCCCGGCAAGGTCGCGAACAAGTTCGCTCCTACTGATCCTCGCCGCCCTGCCGCTCCTGGCCACCGCCGAACCGTCCGGCCTGGAGGCGCCGCCCGAATCCATCAAACAGTGGTACAAACCGGCCAACAAGCGGCAGGTCTGGCTGCATACCATGTTCAACCTGCGTCGTTCGCAACAGGCCATCGAGGAATACGCCGGGGCGAGGGAAGGCGAGCTTGTGAAGAAGTGGGTGGCGGCGTACGCCCAGTCCTACCGTCAGATACCGGAGATGGTCCCTGAGTGGGGCGTGGAGGCCGATCTCGACGCCCTGGGCGGCCTCGAACAGGCGGCCGCCGCCGGCGATCTTCCCGCGGTGAAGTCTGCCCTGGGCAAGCTGGGCCGGAGCTGTGACTCCTGCCACCTGGATCATCAGGCCGTCACGGCCCTACTGATGCGGGGTCCCGATTTCGGCCCCCTGCAAGTCCAGGGGCAGCCGTTCCGCAAGGCCATGGAAGGGCTTTCCACCCAGGTGAACCGGGTCAAGATCGGGGCCGAGGACGGCCGCTGGGAACCGGCCCAAACGGCTGCCACGGTTCTCAAACAGCAGTTGCTCGACTTGGGCGCGACCTGCGACCAATGCCATCAGGACGCCTACCCCAAGGAACGCATCCTCGGCTCGTCGATCCAGGAGAAGCTGACCGAGCTGGATAGCGCCCTGGCCAAGGGCGACAAGGAGGAGACGGGGAAGCTCCTGGGGCATCTGGGCTACAATGTCTGCTCCCGCTGCCATGGGGTGCATCGAACCCTCACCGATCTCCGGGAAGAGCTTTCACCCTAGCGAGAAGGCCGCTCCGTGAAACATAAAGGCTCCAGTTCCCGCCAGGGGCTACATCTCGTCAAGGCGAAGCATGCCTGCCACAATTGTGACCTCCGGCACCTCCTGAGAAAAACCGGCATCGAGGAGCAACAACTGCCGGACGCCGTCTGCACCATCCGCTGCCGGGGTCCCTACCAGCCGGGTGACCGCATCTACCGGACCGGCGACCCACTCTCCGCCCTCTACGCCATCACCTCCGGGTCGGTGAAGACCGAATACACCACCTGTGCCGGCGCCCTCCAGGTCACCGGATTCTATCTACGCGGCGACATCTTCGGGGCCGAGGCCCTGGGCGAGCACAGCCATTCTGACGATGCCATCGCCCTGGAAACGGCCTGGATCTGTGAGCTTCGCACCGCGGAACTGGAGTCCCTCTGCATGAAGCACCCGGAGTTGCTGCGTGGCCTGTTCCAGGTACTGAACCGGCGGGCGCGCTCCGATACGGTCCATCAGGTCAATGTCCGCAAGCGCAGCACCGAGCAGCGTGTCCTGGGGTTTCTCCAGGATTTCGCCGAGCGTTCCCGCACCCGGCTCAGGGGCATAGAGGGGCAGATCCCCCTGCCAATGACCAAGGAAGACATGGCCAGCTACCTGGCCATCACCCCCGAGACCCTCAGCCGGATCCTGCGAAAACTGGACGATGCCGGCTATATCCAGACCAGCGTCCGTGCCTACCGGTTGCTACGCATAGAACCCCTTCTCGGGGTGCTGGATCAGGACGCGGGGTAATTCATCAGGGCCGTAGGGTGCGGTGAGGTACGGACCGCACCGATCACGGGCGACGCCGGCACGAACGATGCGGTTCGCTCCCGCTCACCGGCATCCTACGGGCTTTTGCAAGTTCATCGGGTTATTTCGCCAGCTCGGCCCAGAGTGCCCGGTGTTCAGAGAGGCTTAGCTCCCGATTAAGCCGGATGTGCAGCAGGCCCAGGCCCGGCCGCGGCAGCATGGTCTCCAGCGCCGCTGGCAAACCCACTGGCTCCGTGGCTCGGTAGCCCAGGCCGAAGGCCTTGGCCACTGCCTCCAGATCGAGGGGGCGAGGGGTGAGGAAAAGCCTCTCCTGTTCCGCCAGGGCCGATTGCGGCAGGTGGTCGAAGATGGCCCCGCCGCCATTGCCCAATACCAGGATCAATGCCCTGATGCCCACCGACTCCGTCAGGGCGCCCAAGTCGTGGGTCAGGGTCAGATCACCCAGAAGACCGACTACCTGCCCCTCGGCAACCGAGGCCATGCCCAGCAGGGTGGCGACATTGCCGTCGATGCCGGAGGCCCCCCGGTTGCAGAGGATACGGAGCGGTTGATCACGCCCTTCGAGGAACCAGTCCAGTTGCCGGATGGGGAGGGAGTTGCCGCTGAACAGGAGGCTCCCGGCGGGTAGACGGCGGGTCAGTTCCCTGACTATCCGAGCCTCGGCGGGGGAGTGGCGCTCCAATATCGCCCTGACCTCCTCCTCCCGCGCCTTCCAGAGAACCAGCCACCCGGTCTCAACGGGTTCTGCAAGGACCCCCAGTCCCTCGGCCACCAGGGCCGGGTCGCCCAGTATCAGCTCATCGGTGAGATGGAGGGGATCGGCCCACCGGCCAGCGGGGTCTGTCTGGATATGGCGTGTCTCCGGGAGTCCGGCCAGGAACTGCTCCAGGTGCTTGGAAACCGGCGGTCCTCCGAAGCGCAACACCCATTCCGGTCTCAGGGCAGCGCGGAATGCCGGCCGCCGCAGGCAGGCATCGTAGAGGGCGATGAGATTGCCCCTCTCGTGGGGGCCGCAACGCAGGTTGGAGAGGGGGTCCGCCAGGATGGGGACGTTCAGGGACGCGGCCAGCGCGGCGATCTCCTTCGCCGGTAAGGGGGCCCCCTGTTCCGGGCCGCAAAGGATCAGGCCGGGGCGGCCGTTGATTCCTTCCGCGATCTGGCGCAGATGGTCCGGGTCAGGCAATAAACATGGGCGGGAGACCCTTGGGGAGGACCGCGAGGGGAAAACCCCGTTCGCGGCGGGGACCAGGGGCTCCCGGAAGGGGCAATTGAGATGGGCCGGCCCCGGCAGGGGCCAGCGGGCGGCGCACATGGCCCTGGCGGCGAAACCCGAAACGGCGGGGAGCAGCCCTTGGTCGGGCAAGGGCAGGTCCATGGCGAAACGGGTCCGGCTGCCGAACAGTCCGGCCTGGTCGATGGTCTGATTGGCCCCGCACTGGCGCAGTTCCGGCGGACGGTCAGCGGATAAAAGCAACAGGGGGACCCGCGACAGATCGGCCTCGGTCACGGCCGGCAGCCACTCGGTCACTGCGGTGCCGGAGGTGGCGACCAGGGCCACGGGCCGGCCCGATGCCCGCGCCATCCCAAGTGCCATAAAGGCCGCTGCCCTCTCGTCCAGCACGACCTTCGCATGGAGATGGGGATGGCGGAAGGCGGCCAGGGCCAGCGGCGTGGAGCGCGAGCCGGGGGAGATTACCACCTCCCTCAGGCCGCCCGCCCTCAGCCCCTCGAAAAGGCAAATGGCCCAGGCAAGATTTAGTTCGGCATGGTTTCCGGCATCAGGCATAGGGGTTCGCAATCAGGTATCCCGCAAGGCCTCGATCATACTGCCCAGCTTGAGTTCGGTCTCTTCCCATTCGGCCAGGGAGTTGGAGTCGGCCACCAGGCCCGCCCCGGCGAAGAGGTCGGCCTGGTGGCCCTGGATGCGGGCGCAGCGCAGGACCGGGTTGAGGGTGGTATCGCCATTGATGCCGATCCAGCCGGTGAGGCCGCTGTAGCCACTCCGCTCCAGGGGTTCGTGGCGGGCGAGCCAGTCGGCGGCCGCCTCTTTGGGATAGCCGCAGACTGCGGCGCTGGGATGGAGGGCCTGGGCGACCCCGAGACTGTGGACTCCCGGCTTCAGAATGCCCTGAATCGAGGTGTGGAGGTGCTGTAGGCCGCGCAGCCGCATCAGACGGGGTCGCTCGGCGTGGGTCAGGCTGTCGCGGAAGGGTTGCAGGGCCTCGCGCAACCCCGCCACCACCAGTTCATGCTCGCGGCGGCTCTTGGGGTCCCGCAGCAGCCAGTCGCCCAGCTCCCTGTCCACCGCCGGATTGGGGTCGCGGCGCACAGTGCCGGCGACCGCCTCGCAGAAAAACCGGTCGTTTCGACGGTCGAGCAGGATCTCCGGCGATGCCCCCAGCCAGGTGTGATCCTCGCCATCGACGGCGAACAGGGTGGCCTGGGGGTGACGATAGCCGAGGGAGCGGATCAGGCCGCTGACCGAGATGTCCCGGTCGGCCACATAGCGTACCCTTCGCGCCAGCACCAGCTTTTCCAGCCGCCCCGCGCGGATATCGCCGATGGCCCGTTCGGCGGCCTGCATCCAGGCGGCGGCCTCCGGCTCCTGTTCGCGGCGCATCATGGCGGGTGGTCCGGGCGGGTATTCGGCCACGGCCTCCAGCCCGGCCAGCGCCCGCTTCAGGATGCCAGGCCAGGAATCGGGGGCGGACGGATCGGGGATGACGATGAGGCGGGCGGCGCCCTGACTGGACATGATCTGCACCGTCGGCAGGTGCAGCCGGGTGATTCGGCCCTCGGACCAGACCGCGAGGCGGGCCTGATCCGGCAGCCCCGGCTGCTGAAAGAGCCGTTCCGCCGCTGTTCCGCAGTTGATCAACTGTCCCTCGCCCGCGACCTCTATCGACCAGGAGGCGCCCAGTCCCAGCCACCATTCCTCCTGGGCGGGCCGCGCCCAGAGGCAACGCCGGTCAGGCACCTCGGGCAGAACCAAGGGAATCGCCCGCGCCAGGGGCAGACTTACGCCAATCATCCCCTGGCCGCTGGGTTTCGCCTGGCGCAATAGGGCTTCGATCTCTCCGCTGGGGTCCCGCATCTCTGTCATGGTTTATTTGCCGAAAGTCTGTAGGTTGGGTTAGGCGCGCAAACCCGATGGCCTTGAATTACCCGGCACGATGGCTGCGCGCCGTAACCCAACATTCGGCGCCCGATTGTTGGGTTTGTTCGGTGCTTCCTGCACCTCACCCTCCGGGGGCTTGCGCGGAAAACCGCTCCCGGCGGTTTTTTCGGCGAAAATACCGCCTAACCCAACCTACAATTCTTCGTTCCGTGCCAACGCCGGGCAGCATCTCATGGCCGCCAACCCTACGATTTGATCAAGATTAAGGCAATAAGGGGAGCGGGACGGCAGAATCCCTCCGTTCCTCATTTTCAGGAGAGCTGTCCATGCACCGCCGCCGCTTCCTCACGGCCCTGGGACTCGGCCTCGCCGCTCCCGTCCTGCGCGCCGAATTCATCCCCGAAAAACCCCCATTGGAGTACCTGGGGGAGACCCGGCCCATCCCCGCCTTCAAGCTTGCCGATCTGGCGGGCAAGGAGCAGGGTCCCGAGCAGTATCAGGGGCGAATCCTGATGCTCAATTTCTGGTCCACAGGATGCTCGCCCTGCCTCGCCGAGATGGCCTCCATGGGGCGCCTTTGGGAGCAGTGGAAGGACAGGCCCTTCAATATCCTGGCCATCGCCATGGGACAGACGGCCGAGCAGTTGCAGGACTACGCGGCCAAGAACCCCCACCCCTTCCCCCTTCTGCCCGATCCGACCGGCAGCGTCTCCTCGGCCTTCGGCGTACAGGGGTTGCCGACGACCTATCTGTCCACCCGCTCGGGCCGGCTGGTTTACAAGGCCGAAGGGGGGCGCCAGTGGGATTCGCCCCGGATGCAGAGGGCCATCGAGCTGCTGCTGATCAGTTGATTAGTTCGCGCAAAGGCGCAAAGATCGCCTGAAATGCCGAGGCGAAGCGTCCTTGCCATCCTTCGCGCCGCCCGCCTATTATCGCGGCAGAGCCGCTCCCGCCGCCGTGGGAGCGGCTCTGCCGCGAAAAGAGATCGTTATTTTTTGCGAGAGATTGATCGAGGAATTTCAGGATGGATTGGCAAAACGCCTGCGACACGCCCTTCACCGACATCCGCTACCTCAAAGCGGAGGGCATCGCCCGCATCAGCATCGACCGGCCCCAAGTGCGCAACGCCTTCCGGCCCGAGACCATCAACGAACTGATCGCTGCCTTCCATCACGCCCACCACGACCCGGAGATCGGTGTAATCATCCTCACCGGCGAGGGGCCTGAGGCCTTCTGTGCCGGGGGCGATCAGAAGGTGCGCGGCGAGGACGGCGGCTATCGCGACCAGGCCGGGGTGCAGCACCTCAACGTGCTGGATCTTCAGATGCAGATCCGCCGCCTACCCAAGCCCGTGGTCGCCATGGTGGCGGGCTACGCCATCGGCGGCGGCCATGTGCTGCACCTGGTATGCGACCTGACCATCGCCGCCGACAACGCACGTTTCGGCCAGACCGGTCCAAGGGTCGGCAGCTTCGACGCCGGGCTCGGCGCCGGTATCCTGGCCCGCACGGTCGGCCTGAAGAAGGCCAAGGAGATCTGGTTCCTCTGCCGCCAATACGACGCCCAACAGGCCCTGGCGATGGGGCTGGTCAATACCGTCGTCCCCCTGGCCCAACTGGAAGAGGAAACCGTCCGCTGGTGCCGGGAGATGCTGAGGCTATCGCCCACCGCCCTGCGCATGATCAAGGCGGGGTTCAATGCCGATACCGATGGCCTGGCGGGCATCCAGGAGCTTGCCGGGAATGCTACCGCCCTCTTCTACATGACCGGGGAGGGGCAGGAGGGCCGCGATGCCTTTCTGGAGAAGCGGCCGCCCGATTTCGCCAAATTTTCGCGCCGGCCTTGAAGAATCACTGACTTGCTGACCCACTGGCTCCTCGCCGCCCGCCCCAAGACCCTGAGCCTCTCGGTGACGCCCCTCCTGGTGGGTGCGGCATTGGTCCATGCCGATGGCGGTGTATTCCACGCCATTCCCTGGCTGGCCGCCCTGGTCGCCGCCCTCTGTATTCAGATCGGCGTCAATCTGCACAACGACGCCGCCGATTTCGAACGGGGCGCCGATACCCCGGATCGTCTCGGACCCCGGCGCGCCACGGCGGAGGGCTGGCTGAGCAGCGGGCAGGTGCGGCGCGGGGCCTTTGCCTGCTTTGCCGCCGCCTTCCTGATCGGGTTCTATCTGGCCTGGGTCGGTGGCTGGCCCATTGTGCTTCTGGGGCTGGCCTCCCTGGCCGCCGCCCACGCCTATAGCGGCGGCCCCTGGCCTGTCTCCCATACCCCCCTGGGTGAGATTTTCGTACTACTCTTTTTTGGCCTGGCCGCCGTCGGCGGTACCTATTACCTGCTGACGGCAAGTCTCACCGGTCCGGCCTTGATTGGCGGACTCGTCGCAGGCCTGCCAGCCGCCGCCGTGCTGCTGATCAACAACTACCGCGACCGTGAGACCGACCGCCGAGCTGGGCGGCGCACCCTGGCCATCCTCCTCGGCCGCTCTACCACACGAAGGCTCTACGGCCTGTTGCTGCTTGTCCCCCTGGCGCTCTGTCTGACGATCAATCCCGATCCCCTGTGGCGCTGGCTGCCCCTGCTTGCCCTGCCCCTGGCGCTGGGCTTGTTGTTTCGGCTCGAAAGGCAGTCCATCGACAGCGGACTCAACCGCCTGCTGGCACAGACCGCCCAGTACCAACTGGCCCTGGGACTGCTGCTGGCCCTGTCGCTGCTGCCTTGATCGTTCCCAGGCTCCGGCGTGGTTGGGCTGGAGCACGAAGCCGACCGTACCCGCAGGTCAAGCCCCTTTGCGCAAAAAAAGGGCCGTAGGGTGCGGTGAGGCACGAACCGCACCGATCGCGGGCGACGCCGACACGAACGATGCGGTTCGTGCCTCACCGGCATCCTACGGGCTGCTGCCTTGATCGTTCCCAGGCTCCGGCGTGGTTGGGCTGGAGCACGAAGCCGACCGTACCCGCAGGTTAAGCGCCTTTGCGCAAAAATAAGGGCCGTAGGGTGCGGTGAGGCACGAACTGCACCGATCGCGGGCGACGCCGACACAAACGATGCGGTTCGCTCTCGCTCACCGGCATCCTACGGGCTCCTTTACCCCTTGAAAAATTCGGGAGCTTGACGATGAATAAAGGCGCCATGAAAAAAGAGGCCTTGGCCCGATGCTTATCCAATCAAGCCGTTTTATCCCCTATCGACTTCCCCTGCGCCGGCCCTGGATCAGCCGTCACGGCCGGCTGGATTGGCGGGAGGGCTGGCTCGTCCGGCTTCGAGCGGAGGGGCTGGAGGGGATCGGCGATTGCGCACCCTTGCCGGAGGCGGGCACGGAGACCCTGGCCGAGGCGGTTTCCTGGCTGCAACGGCTGATTCCCGCCACCGCGGGCCGGGACGCAGCTGAATTGCTTCGGCGGTTGGACGCCGGCGGCCCTATTCCTCCCGCCGTCCGCTGCGGCCTCGAAACCGCCCTGCTGGATCTGCTCTCCCAAAGGCAGGGGATTGGCATTGCCCGCTGGCTCAACCCCGATGCCGTTGCCGAGGTGAAGGTCAATGCCAATCTCGGCGTCTTGGACGATACCGTGCTGGATCGGCTCGACGAGGCCGGGGGCTGCCCGGTGATCAAACTGAAGCTCGGCCTTGCCCCCGCCGGTGCAGAAATCAAGCGATTGCGGCACCTGGGCGAAAGGCTGCCCGCCGGGTCCCGCCTGCGTCTGGATGGTAATCAGGCCTGGGGCCTGGAGGAAGCGCTGCGGCTGATGGATGCCGTCAAGGAGCTGCCGATCGAGTCCATCGAGGAGCCTCTGGCGGTCCCCCATATCCCCGGTCTGCGCCGGTTGCAGGAGTCCAGCCCAATACCCATCACCCTGGACGAGTCTCTGCCACGGTTCGATCTCGATGCCTTGCTGAATAACCCGCCGGTGCGGCGGATCTGCTTGAAGCCCATGGTCCTCGGCGGGGCAAGGGTGGCGCTGCGGATTGCCCGGCAGGCACAGGGGGCAGGCATGGAAACGCTGGTCACCACCAGCGTCGACAGCGCCGTAGGCGTCTGGACGGCGGTCCACCTGGCCGCCGCATTGGGGCGGGCGGGTACAGGCATGGCCCATGGGCTGGCCACCAGCCAGTGGCTGGCCGAGGATCTGGCCCGGCCGCCGAGGATCGAGAATGGCGTTGTCAGGCTGACGAAATCCGGGGTTATCCCAAATTCCTCGTTGTAACCGCAAAGAACACAAAGAATATCGTAGGGGCGGGTTTGAAACCCGCCCGTACAAACCCGCCCGTACAAACCCGCCCGTACAAAACCGCCCGCACAAACCGGCCCGTACAAAACCGCGCATGGCCCTTTACCCGGAGGCTGAATGCCCCGACGGAGATAATCCAGTGATTTCCTTCGTGTCCTTCGCGGTTGAAAGGAGGTTCTAGGGTTATTTCTCCAACGCCGCCAGCCGTCCGCGCAGGGCATCCAGCTCCCGCTGCATCGCCTTTATCTGCTTCAGTGCATCCGGCAGCCGGCTCAGAGAGGCCTGTTCCTTCATGAACTGCCGCCGTTCGCGCGAAGGTGCCCCCAGGACCGCTTCTCCCGGGGCAATGTCCTGCATGACCCCGGTGCAGGCCCCCACCTTGGCGCCGGCGCCGATACTGACATTGTTGGCCACGGCGACCTGTCCCCCCAGCAAGGCCCCGGCCCCGATTTTGACACCACCGGCCAGCCCCAGTTGGGCGACCAGTATGACGTGCTCGCCGATCTCACAGTTGTGGGCGATGTGGACCTGGTTGTCGATCTTGGTGCCGCGCCCGATCCGGGTAACGCCTAAGGTTGCCCGGTCGATACAGCAGTTGCAGCCGATCTCGACCCCATCATCGATGACCACCCGGCCGAGCTGTGGCACCGGGTGGTGGTGGTCCTCGATCCAAACATAGCCGAAGCCCTCGCCGCCAATGCTGGTATTGCTGCGGATGATCACCCGGTCGCCGATGCTGACCCCCGGCAGGATGCTGACGTTGGCGTCGATACGGCAATCCGCGCCTATGCTCACCCCCTCGCCCAGAAAGACACCCGGCCCGATAAGGCTGTTGGTGCTGACCCGGACAGCTCTCGAAATAACTGCACAGGCACCGATGGAGACACCAGCAGCAAGGTTGGCCTCGGGATGCACGCTGGCAGCGGGGTGAATGCCGCTAAAGGCCGGGCCTTCCACGAAGCACTCGGCCAGTCGGAGAAAGGACAGTCGGGGCTTTTCGACGCGCAACAGGTGCCTGTCCGGCATAGGGGGAAAGTCGGCGGGGGCCAGGACCAGGGCCGCCTGGGTCGCAATAACCTGTTCCAGATACCGTTTGGATTCGGCAAAGGCGATTTGATCCGGTCCCGCATCTTCCAGGGTGGCCAGGCCTCGAATAGGGATATCCGGGGCCTCGGGGGCATCGAGTCCCAACTGTGCAAGTAACTGATGCAATCGAAATTCAGGCATTCATCCCCTCCATCGTCTTCAATCCGCCGGAGATTTCATCCTAGCATGCCCCGCCGCCACGATGGTTGCGGAGCCGGTTTCCCTTTAATATCTGCTTATTACCCTGGAGGTCGCGAAGCGCTCGTTAGCCTGACAATCAAAGGAAATCAAGGTATGAACCCTCCACCCAATCCCCCCTTCCATCACCGGATCAGCATACCCTTTCAGGATGTGGACCTGGCGGGGATGGTCTTCTTCGCCCATTTCTTCCGCTATGCCCATGAGACCTATGAGATTTTCATGACCGCCATTGGTCACCCCCTGGACGGCATCCTGCGGGAGGCGGTATTTGCGCTGCCCCTGGTCCATGCCGAGGCGGACTATAAGAAGCCCTTGCGTCTGGGTGATACTACCCTTATCGAATTGAGCCTGAAGCGTTTGGGCGAAAGCTCATTCAGCCTCCACTACCTCTTTCGGGGCGGTGATGGTGAGCCGAGGGCCACGGCGGAGACCGTCCATGTGGCGCTCGACGTTGAACTGGGAAGGCCCTGCGCCATTCCCGCACGGCTTCGTGATGCACTGAAGCCCTATGAAAAGACCAATATATGAGTAGTTCCGACGAAATGGAACGAAATGACAACCCGATCCGATTGGGGCTGGAATTGACCGGGAACATCGTCATGGAGATTGCACCCTGAACCTGCCCAGCCTCTCCCTGCCGCGGGGGCCGGCGATGCTTAATGGGGCAGCACCAGCTCCCGCAGGATCCTTGCGCCTGCGGGTGCTTTTACAGAGATTCCTGTTGGTCTTTTTTCTCCTCACCCTGCTGCCGGTGATCTGCCTGAGATGGCTGCCGCCCCCCGCCAGCGCCTTCATGATCGCGGACTGGCTGGGACGGACCTTCGATGGCAAGGGAAAGGCCGCTATCCACTACCGCTGGGTCGAATGGAAGGGGATATCACCCCATCTGGCGCTGGCGGTTATGGCGGCGGAGGATCAGAAGTTTCCTACCCACGGGGGCTTCGACTTCGCGGCAGTCTGGAGGGCCTTCCAGCATAACCGGCACGGCAGACGGCTGCGGGGCGGCAGCACCATCTCCCAGCAGGTGGCGAAAAACCTCTTCCTCTGGTCGGGTCGCAGTTATCTGCGCAAGGGGCTGGAGTCCTACTTCACCCTGCTGCTGGAACTGGCCTGGCCCAAGCAGAGGATACTGGAGGTCTATCTGAACATCGCCCAGTTCGGCGAGGGGATCTACGGCGCCGATGCCGCATCCCGGCGATTGCTGGGAAAGGCCCCCGCCGGCCTGACCCCGGCCAAGGCCGCCCTGCTGGCAGCCGTGCTGCCCAATCCCCGGCGATTCCGGGCCAACACGCCTTCAGCCTATGTCCAGCGGCGGGCGCGGTGGATCCAGGGGCAGATGAGGCGCATGGGCGGGATGGGTTTTCTTGGCGAACTATGATGAACCTAAAAACCTCCCTTCGACCGCAAGGGACGCGAAGTGCGCGAAGAAGATCACCGGATTATCTCCGTCGATGCATTCAGCTTCCCGGTGAGCGGCCATGCGCAGTACGGGCGGGTTTTAAACCCGCCCGTACCATATTCCTTGAGCAGTACTTAGGATGAACCCTCTGGCATCGGGGTAAATATTGCCTCCGCCGTCGACTTGTCGATGGTCACCAGAAGCTCGCAATAGGCGCTCGTTGGCACCGGCTCGTCACCGCAACTACAACCGGCCATGATCTCGCTGAAGAAGACGCCGATGCGGGCACGGATGGCCTCCCGGTCCGCGGCGGCATGCAGGATCGTGACGGAGAAGCCGTCCCCCTCCACATAGCCGGTCCCGGAGGCCAACGGCAAGGAGGCCGATGGAAGGGCCTCGATCTCGCCCTTCAGGGTCTGGGCGAAGGTTTCATCCCCCCAGGCATTCAGGGTCTTTTCCAGTCTGGCCATGAATTCACCTTGCATCACTGCTCAAAATGCCCCGGCGGGCAGCGTCATGAAACGGGCATTCGCTGCTATCGTCAACTTTTTGATATCCTTGAATGGCTTTGACCACTGTTCAGGTCCCCTTCAAGACGTCTGAGAGAGCCTTATGTCCCTGACGAAGGAAAAAGTCCGACTTGATTGCGAGAGTTGTCGCTATTGCGGCGACTGCGATGCGGGCAGCTTTGAGTTGGAGGTCCCCATCGAGGACCAACTGACCGGGCTCAAAGGCAATGCCAGGATTCTATGCGAAGTCTCGGCGACTGGGCATCGGGTGACCCTGGCCCATTTCCGCGATCCGGCAGGGATCGAACTCCTATTGGACGAAGGCCAGCGCCAGCGCCTGGAAAGCCTGCTCCACCTGATCGCCGAGAAAAAGATCTGCGGCAATGAAGGCCTCTGCCCCAAGGAGATCGTGGACAGGGTGCAATCATCGACCCACTCTGAGGTCTGGTAGGTTCACGGTGCCGATCACCTGCAATACGACACCGACGCCGATGAAAAAGACAATGCTCGCCATGAGGCTCGCCGCGACCGGATCGCTCAGGCTGTCCTTGAAGAATATTACGCCCACCCCGCAAGCGGCGGCGGCCAGATAGCTGAGGATGGCGATAGCCAATAAGAGTTTCTGAAAGGGTCTTTGGGTAGGCAAGGACTGTCTCCTCTGGTGGAATCTTGCTGAACAGTACCACGGAAGGGCCGGCCGAGGCTTGATCCAATCGCTTGAGAAGGGCTTGTAACACTGCTGCTTTCGCGCTTGAGCCGATAGGTATTGCTTCTTGTGATGGGGTGCACATTAATCCATGGTGCGGGGACATAAAGTTGTATCCAGGACAACTTTCCCCCGAGGGTGTCAGCCATGGGCCAGACAAACAACGTGGTATCTTTTTTTGGTACCGAAAAGAGCGGGTCAGGCAAATTGATCGAGCTGGATGAGAACGCGCGCCGGCTGGTGCGCGAGTGCCGGGCCCTGGTGGAAGGTGCCTTGGGCAAAATGGTGCAGGGCCTGTTCGAGAAACTGGACGATGCCCTGTTCCGGATGGCCGAGAAATCGGAGAGCAACGCCAAGCAGACGGACTTCTTCGCCGCCATGCGTGAATTACGCAAGGCGCGGCAGGAAGTCGGCGAGCGTTTCTCCGATTCCGTCCTGTCGGGTTACGACGCCTTCTGGCGCAGCGGCCCCCTGCCGGCCCGGTCCGCCAAGGACGCCGCCATGGAGCGGGAACTGTCCCTCGTCGGCGAGGAGGATTTCGAGGAGTCCCTGGCCATAAACTCCATGGCGAGCCGGGGGGAAAGGCTGTTCAGCCGCGACCTTTTTGCCTTCAAGGAACGCATCGCCCATCTTATGAAGCTGGACGGGGAGACCCTGGACGAGAGGATGCTGCCCGTGGCCCCGGCTGCCGTTTGCGCGGGGTTTGGCGAGGCCATGGGGGCTGTGCAGGTTCCCATTGATATCCGTCTGGTGGTCTACAAACTGTTCGAGAAAGAGGTGGTTTCCTACCTCGGCGGCCTCTATGACGAGATCAATGCCATTCTCGTGCGCGGCGGCGTTCTGCCAAAACTCAGCCATAAATTCAAGCGCAATCCGGTCTCCCCCGCCTTGGCACCACAGGGGCATGCCCCCGTTTCCCCGGAGCGGACGGAGGCCGAAAGTGCCCTTGCCGCCGAAATGGGTTACGAGGAAGAGGCCGATGCCATCGCGGCCGGGCAGATCTATAACAGCCTACGCCAACTCTTGGGCGCCCGCGCCAATGCCACAGCCGGCTTTACGCACGTGCAGGGCGGGGCCTCCCTGCCGCCGGTGGAAACCCGCGAACTACTGGAGGCCCTGGGCAATATTCAGGAGGCGGTGCGCGGCGCCGATATCGGCCCCGATGAGGTGCCCCGCCTCAGCGATGTGCGAAAGGATCTGCTGCGGTTCTTCTCCATCGGCCAGGGCGGGTCCGCCCGCAAGGGGATCGGCAAGCCGGAGGAGGAGGTGATCGACATCATCTCCATGCTGTTCGACTTTATCCTGGAAGATCACGCCCTGCCGGACCAGATGAAGGTCTTGTTGAGCCGTTTGCAGATCCCCATGGTCAAGCTGGCCGTCATCGACAAGAGCTTCTTCTCCAAAAAATCCCACCCGGCCCGCAAGCTGCTGAACGGCCTGGCCCAGGCCGCCGCCCGCTGGGATACCACAGTCGAGGCGGCCAGGGACCCCCTCTATCGAGAGGTGGAGACCGTCGTCCAGCGGGTCCTGGACGATTTCGAGGACAATCCCGGCCTGTTCAGCGAGCTCAACGACCGGTTCAGCGCCTTTGTCTCCGCCGAGGACAGCCGACTGAATGCCGCCGAGGAGCGGGCGACCCAGGTCAACAAGGGCCGTGAGCGCCTGGAGTCGGCGCGCAGCCGGGCCGGCAAGGAGATCAAGGATCGCCTGGATGGCGCGAAAACAGTGCCCGAGGTGGTCCGGAACCTGCTGGAGGGTCCTTGGCGGGACGTGGTCTCCCTGGTCTACCTCCGCAACGGGGTGGAGAGCGAGCAGTGGGGCTTCGTCCTGAGTGTCGTGGACAGGCTGATCTGGAGTGTACAGCCCAAGACAGATCCACAGGAACGCAAGCGGATGCTGGCCGAGATCCCGGCCATCCTCAAGGACCTGCGTGACAACCTGTCCGCCATCTCCTACGACCAGCGCAGCATGTCCAGCCTGTTTAAGGATTTGCAAACCACTCACATTGCCTGTCTGCGCAACGAACCGCCCAAGCCGAACGACCGCCCCTCGGGAAACGAACAGGCGATACGGGAGGAGAGCATTTCCGCCCTGGTGCGGGGTGCCAGTGCCGGCGTGCTGCCTGACAGCTTGGGTCTGGCCACCGAATCCAACCTGCTCGTGATCGAGGATCAGCATCAGGAATTGGCCGAGACGGCCAAGGTGGGTAGCTGGTTCGAGTTCAAACAGCAGGACGATGCTCCCCCGAGCCGCCTCAAGCTCTCCTGGCGCAGCGGCATGACCGACCTCTGCGTCTTCGTGAACCGCCAGGGAATGAAGGCAGCGGAGTTGCGTGTGCCGGAACTGGCCCAGGGACTGCGCGAATACCGCATCCACTTGATCAAGGAGACGGAGCCGCCCCTGTTAGTGGATCGCGCCATGAACGCCATGGTCGAGGCCCTGAAGCGCAGCAGGGAAGTCCTCTCGGAGGCAGGTGGCGCAGGCTGAGAGACTATGAGAGGGAGGATAAGGCAAACGGCAAAACATTATAGTGTCCCAATGTTTTGCACAGAGCCGCCATTAGATTGATCCTGGAAATCGCAGTTGACCCCGTCGTAAGAGCGGGCTTGCCCGCGATACTGCGACGATTTTCGCGGACAAGTCCACTCTTACCCTGTTTTTGCTAATAGTGTTGAGGAACTTGCAAAATGGCCTTCCTGGCCATTTTGCAAGACGAAAACGAAAAATGCGATTTTTCGTTTTCGTCATATTCAATGGCTTAGGCCATTGAATATGACGGTTCATCCCTGAACCGCAAGAGGTTCTTGCAGTTTTGCAAGAACCTCGTGTTGAATGCTATTTTGGCGTCACAACATCTCACTCAACAAGTCGGCCAGCTTCTGACCCTCGGCAAAGTCGAGTGTGCCCTCGTAGATGGCCCGTCCGGTGATGGCGCCCAGGATGTTCTTGGTATCGGCCCCGCAGAGGGCCCGGATGTCGTCCAGATTGGTGATGCCGCCGGAGGCGATGATGGGGATCGAGACGGCGTTGGCCAGGTTCAGCGTGGCCTCCAGATTGACCCCGCCCAGCATGCCGTCGCGGCCGATGTCAGTATAGACGATGGCGGAGACGCCGTCGTCCTGGAACCGTTTGGCCAGTTCGACCACGTCGATGCCGGTCACTTCCGCCCAGCCGTTGATGGCCACCTTCCCCTCCTTGGCATCCAGGCCGACGATGATGCTGCCGGGGAACTCGCGGCAGACGATGGAGACGAAATCGGGTTCTTTCACCGCCTTGGTGCCGATGATGCAGGCATCGATCCCCAGATTCAGATAGGTCTCGATGGTCGCCTCGTCCCGGATTCCGCCGCCCACCTGGATCGGCAAGCTGGGATAGGCCTCCCGGATGGCCTGAATGACCTCGCCGTTCACTGGCTGGCCGGCAAAGGCGCCGTTCAGGTCCACCAGGTGCAGACGACGCGCGCCCTCCTTCACCCAGCGGCCGGCCATTTCCACGGGATCGCTGGAGAAGACCGTATCGTCCTCCATACGTCCCTGGCGCAGCCGGACACAGTTGCCGTCTTTCAGATCAATCGCGGGAATCAACAGCATAGCCACTCACTCTTTATGAAATTTATGCCTCGCGCAAAGGCGCAAAGTCGCAAAGGATTTTAAGAATAATACGTTGCGTCTTGGCGCCCTTGCGCGGGAAATGGTCAAGGCTTCCAGTTCACGAAGTTGCGCAGCAACTGCAATCCGTTGTCGGCGCTCTTTTCGGGGTGGAACTGCACGGCGAAGACATTGGCCTGGGCGATGGCGCTGGGGAAGCGGATACCGTATTCGGTCTCGGCCGCTTTCAGGGTCTCGTCCGCCGGAACGACGTAATAACTGTGTACGAAATAGAAGCGGCTGCCCGGCTCGATGCCGGTCCACAGGGGGTGATCGCCCACCGGCAGGACTTGGTTCCAGCCCATGTGCGGCACCTTCAGCCCCATGTCGGGGAAATGGACCACATTGCCGGGATAAAGACCCAACAACGGGGTGCCGCCGTTCTCCTCGCTGTGATCGAGCAGGACCTGGAGCCCCATGCAGATGCCGAGGAAGGGTTTTTCACGGGCGGCCTGCATCAGGGCCTGATTCAGGTGATGCCGGCCGATGGCGGCCATGCAGTCCCGCGCGGCCCCCTGACCGGGAAACACCACCCGGTCGGCGGCGGAGATATAGGCAGGGTCATCGGTGACCCGCACCTCGTAGCCAGGGCCGGCCACATGCTCCATCGCCTTGGAGACCGAACGCAGATTCCCCATGCCATAGTCGATGACGGCGATCCGCTGCCCCATGTCAAAGGCTCCCCTTGGTGGAGGGGACCGTCCCCGCCATGCGGGGGTCCAGTTCCAGGGCCTGGCGCAAGGCCCGGCCGAAGGCCTTGAACAGGGTCTCGGCGATGTGGTGGGCGTTGCCGCCGCGGATATTATCCAGGTGCAGGGTCACGCCAGCGTGGTTGACGAAGCCCTGGAAGAACTCGCGGAACAGGTCCACCTCGAAGCCGCCGATCCGTTCACGCTTGAAATCCACATGAAACTCCAGGCCGGGCCGGCCGGAGAAATCGATCACCACCCGCGACAGGGCCTCGTCCAGGGGCACATAGGCATGACCGTAACGGCGAATCCCCTTCTTGTCCCCGACCGCCTTGGCGAAGGCCTGCCCCAGGCTGATGCCGATGTCCTCGACCGTGTGGTGTGTATCGATGTGCAGGTCGCCCTGCGCCTTGAGGTCGATATCGATCATGCCATGACGGGCGACTTGATCCAGCATGTGCTCCAGGAACGGCACCCCGGTGGCGAAGGCCCCCTTGCCCTCGCCATCCAGATTGAGGGAGACGCTGATCCGCGTCTCCAGCGTGTTGCGCTCGATAGTGGCTGTTCGTTGCATCGCGGCATCCGCTCGAAGGAAAGGGTTACATTACCACAGGCCTGTCAGACCTCCAGCCAGAAGGTGACCGGCCCGTCGTTGATCAGGGACAGCTGCATGTCGGCGCCAAAGACGCCGCATTGCACCCAAGGGTGCCGTTCACGGGCCAAACTGGCCAGATAATGGAAGAGGCGGTCCCCTTCGGATGGTTCGGCCGCGCTGGAGAAACTGGGACGCATGCCCTTGCGGGTATCGGCCGCCAGGGTGAATTGGGGCACCAGCAGCAGGCCGCCGCCCACATCGGCAAGACTGAGATTCATCCGGCCCGCCTCGTCGGGGAAAACCCGATAGCCCAGGAGCCTTTCCAGCAGACGGACCGCCTTACCCTCGTCGTCCCCCCGCGAGACCCCCACCAGAACCAGCAATCCAGGCCCAATTTCACCTCGAATCTCGCCGCAGACCGCGACCTGAGAGGATTTGACCCGTTGCAGCAGCCCGATCATTTTCAGAAAATTCCTACAAAAAATTCAGATTTTCGCTATAGCCTGGCAAGCAGAGACTCCCCATACTAAGAGCGTCGTCAATAGGAATTCAGACGGAAAGCCACCTCGAGGACTTCAACGGATCACTTGCCAACCAAGCCCGACGACCTTAGACCCCGCAGGGATGCGGGGTTTTCTTTTTTACGAGCCCTACTCCTCCCGGTCCTCCCTGCCAGCCCGCTTGCGCTCATGTTCTTTGAGGTGCTTCTTGCGCAGGCGAATTCCCTTGGGCGTGATTTCAACCAGCTCATCGTCCTCGATGAATTCCAGGGCCTGTTCCAGGCTGAAAACCACGGCCGGTGTCAGCATGAGGTTGTCATCTTTGCCGGCAGAACGAATATTGGTCAGTTGCTTGCCCTTGAGGGGATTGACAGTAAGGTCGTTGTCCCGGGAATGCAGACCGATTATCTGGCCCTCGTAGATCTCATCGCCCGGCTTGACGAAGAGCCGTCCGCGTTCCTGGAGATTCATCAGGGAATAACCCAGCGCCTTACCAAGTCCGTTGGAGATCAACACCCCGTTCTTGCGCGGCGCGATCCCACCACGCTGGGCCGGTCCATAGTGATCGAAGACATGATAGATCAGGCCCGAACCTGATGTAAGGGTCATAAAATCGGTCTGGAAGCCGATCAGGCCCCGCGAGGGAATCATATAGTCGATCCGCACCCGGCCCCTGCCATCGGGGGTCATGTTTTTCAGCTCCCCGCGCCGGACGCCCAGCGCCTCCATCACAGCACCCTGGCTTTGTTCCTCGATATCGACGGTCAACTGTTCATAGGGCTCGCAGATCTCGCCCTCGATCTCGCGGAAGATGACCTCGGGACGGGAGACCGCCATTTCGTAACCTTCCCGGCGCATATTCTCCAGCAGGATGGAGAGGTGAAGCTCGCCGCGCCCCGAAACCTTGAACTTATCCGGGTCGTTGCCCTCTTCCACCCGCAGGGCCACATTGTGGATCAGCTCCCGCTCCAGGCGCTCCTTGAGCTGCCGGGAGGTCAGGTATTTCCCCTCCTTGCCGGCAAAGGGCGAGTTGTTGACCTGGAAGACCACGCTGACCGTGGGTTCGTCGACCGTCAAGGGCGGCAGCGCCACTGCCTCGACGGGATCGCAGAGGGTATCGGAGACATTGGGTGCCTCGATCCCGGTCAGGGCCACGATATCACCGGCGCTGGCCGACTCGACCTCATGCCGGTCCAGGCCCATATAGCCGTAGACCAACCCCACCTTGGCACGATGGCTGTCACCGTCCCGCTTGATCACGGTGATCTGCTGATTGGGTTTCACGCTGCCCCGGGTGATGCGGCCGATGGCGATGGCGCCCACATAACTGTTATAGCCCAGGGTGGAAATCTGCATCTGGAAGCTGCCCTTGGGATCGACCTGAGGCACCGGGCAGTGATCGATGATCGCCTGGAACAGGGGGGTCATGTCGCCAGAGCTGACGCTGTTCTCCAACCCGGCATAGCCATTGAGGGCCGAGGCGTAGACGATGGGGAAATCGAGCTGTTCATCGGTTGCGCCAAGGCGGTCGAAGAGATCAAATACCTGGTCGATGACCCAGTCGGGACGCGCGCCCGGTCGGTCGATCTTGTTCACCACCACAATCGGCCGAAGCCCGTGGGCGAAGGCCTTCTGGGTTACAAAGCGGGTCTGTGGCATGGGGCCTTCCTGGGCATCCACCAGCAGCAGCACCGAATCGACCATGGAGAGTACACGCTCCACCTCGCCGCCGAAATCGGCGTGGCCGGGAGTATCGACAATGTTGATGCGGTAGCCGTTCCAGTTGATGGCCGTATTCTTGGAGAGGATGGTAATGCCTCGCTCCTTCTCCAGGTCGTTGGAATCCATCACCCGTTCGATGTCCCCATAACGCTCACCGAGGGTACCCGACTGCTTCAACAGCTCATCGACCAAAGTCGTCTTGCCATGGTCGACATGGGCGATAATGGCGATATTTCGCAGATTTTCGATCAAGGGGTTCACCTCGGCTGGATAAAGACGCGGGATTATATGTCAGACACCCTGTAACTGCTTGGCAATCTTGACCTTCAGACTCTCAGAGGTCGTGAAAAAACCTCCCGCTGTAGCGAGGGCGGCTCTGTGCGCGGAGGGCAAGGCGAGGCGGCCTTTCCACCCTTTGGTCCATAACCGGCGCATCCTTGCGCCATTTCTCATCATCCGGGGTAGCTCGACCCGCCCCCTTCGACTGCGCTTCCTTCGACTCCGCTCAGGACAGGCCTGATCGTTAGCCCTCAAAACGAAGTCCCGATTAGCAAGATACTTCAGCAGGATTTTCCATCCAGGGTTCGACATGGCTCTCCAAAGCAAAGTCGAAGGGCTCGCCACGAATGGAAAATCAGAGGGCTATGCTGCCTAAGTCCGTTCGCCCTGAGCCCTTCGTCTTCGCTCAGGAGAGCCTTGTCGAAGGGTGAATGGGCTTAGGCTGAAGTATCTTGCTAATCAGGAACGAAGTTGTGTATTCGCTATTCGATCCGGAGCTGCCCGACCTCTTCAAGGCTCAGACCCGTCAGGGCGGCAATAGCCGCATCGTCCAGAACAGGCAGCAGGTTGCGGGCAATGGCCAGTTTGGCCCTGTGTTCGCCCCTGGCTTCACCAATGACTTCGCCCTCTGCCCGGCCTTCTGCCCTGCCAGCTTCCTTGCCCTTGGCCTCCGCCAGTTCCAGCGACCCCCGTTGCAGGATGATGAAGTCGTGCCGCTTGTGTTGGATCTCCAGCTCTTCCCTTGTCATCGCTGCTTCGTTGATCTGGTCGAAGGCTGCGTGGATGCAGGGGTCGCTGCCCAGGCTTTCGGGGATGTATTCGAGGCT
>JAHJDE010000012.1 GCA_018812525.1 Gammaproteobacteria bacterium | reverse complement strand
TAACCCTCCCCCACAGGGGGAGGGGACTGAACGGTTACTGCGGTTCAGGGATGAACCGCCATTTTCAATGGCCTAAGCCATTGAAAATGAAGAAAACGAAAAATCACATTTTTCGTTTTCGTCTTGCAAAATGGCCAGGAAGGCCATTTTGCAAGTGCCTCACAAGATACCCATTCGCGTGTTGGGGGGACTAATGAACATTTGGTCCCGGGTGACGGGGCCGTTGTTGGATTTGGAGGTCTGGTGATCAAGGTATTGGTGGTGGATGACCATGAGCTGGTGCGGACCGGCTTTTGCCGCATCCTGGAGACATCCGATGAGTTCAGGGTCGTCGGTGAGGCATCGAGCGGCGAGGATGCCCTGCGGCTGGCGGATGCCCTGCATCCGGCGGTCGTGCTCATGGATGTCTTCATGCCCGGCATGGGTGGCATCGAGGCGACCAGCAAGCTCATCGAGAAACACCCCGATATCAAGGTCATCGCCCTCTCCATGCATTTCGAGGCACCTTTTCCCTGCCAGATGAACGAGGCTGGCGCCCTGGGTTATCTGACCAAGAGGTGCTCGGCAGAGGAACTCTTCCAGTCCATTCGCACGGTCGCCAAGGGTCAGCCCTATCTCTCCATGGATCTCGCGCGGAGCCTTTCCCTGGCCAGCATGGGCGGGCGGGACGAAGGCTCTCCGCTCCTCTGCCTCTCTCAGCGCGAACTCCAGGTCCTGATGATGATCGTGCGGGGGGCGCGGACCCAGGATGTCGCCGATACCCTCTTCCTCAGCCCCAAGACCATCAGCACCTATCGCCAGCGGCTGTTCGAGAAGCTGGGGGTGAAGACGGACGTGGAGATGACCCATCTGGCCCTACGTCATGGGATTCTGAAACAAGCCCCCCCAGTGACCGGGGCATGAAGTTCGAACCCCACTGTGCCGCCTGCCCCCGGCTCGCCGCCTTTCTCTCTCAAGTCCGTGCCGATAACCCTGGATACCACGCCGCGCCGGTCGCCCCTTTCGGCGCCCCGGACCCCCGTCTGCTGATCGTCGGGCTGGCGCCTGGCATGCACGGCGCCAATCGCACCGGCCGCCCCTTCACCGGTGATCATGCCGGAATTCTGCTCTACCAGACCCTGTTCGACTTTGGCTTTGCCAGCGGCCCGGAATCGGTCGCCCGCGACGACGGCCTGCGGCTGATCGATTGCCGCATCACCAACGCAGTCAAATGCCTGCCGCCCCAGAACAAGCCAAATGGGGATGAGATCCGTTGTTGCAACGGTTTCCTTGCGGCGGAAATCAAGGCCCTGCCGCCGGATGCCCTCATCCTGGCCCTGGGTGCCATCGCCCATAATGCCGTGCTGCGGGCCATGGGGGAGCCTGCCTCGCGCTATCCCTTCGGGCACGCTAATGAGCATTCGGTTGCTGGGAAACTACTCCTCGACTCCTACCATTGCAGCCGCTACAACACCCAGACCCGCCGCCTTACCCCAGAGATGTTCCGCGCCGTCTTTGCCAGGGCGAGGTCTATAATCGGCTCATGACCGAGCCGTCCCCCGCCGCATTCGACCATCGGACCTTCCTCAAGACCCTGACCGGACGTCCCGGCGTCTATCGCATGCTGGACTGCGAGGGGCGCTTGCTCTACGTGGGCAAGGCGAAGAATCTCAAGCGGCGGGTGGGGAGCTACTTCAGCCGCTCCCTCAATCAGCGCATCCAGTTGATGGTCTCCCAGATCCGTGCCATCGAGATCACGGTGACTCACACCGAGGCCGAGGCCCTGATCCTGGAGAACAACCTGATCAAGGGGCTCCAGCCGCGTTACAACGTGCTGCTGCGGGACGACAAGAGTTATCCCTATATCCACCTCACCGACCACGCCTTCCCGCGCCTGACTTATCACCGGGGGGCGCGCAAGGGAGGCGGGCGCTTCTTTGGCCCCTATCCCAGCGGCGGCTCCATCCGCCAGACGCTGCAACTGCTGCAAAAGCTCTTTCCCGTGCGCCAGTGCGAGGACAGCTTCTTCCGCAACCGCTCCCGGCCCTGCCTGCAATACCAGATCAAACGCTGCACCGCCCCCTGCGTCGGCCTGATCGACGCGGCAGGCTACGGCCGGGACCTGGCCGATGCCGCGCTATTTCTGGAAGGCCGGACCAACGAGGTGATAGACAAGCTGGCCGACCGCATGGAGCAGGCCGCAGATCGGCTGGAGTTCGAGCAGGCCGCCCGCTTCCGCGACCAGATCGCCGACCTGCGACGTATCCAGGAGAAGCAATATGTCAGCAACGAGAAGGGCGATCTGGACATCCTCGCCGCCGCCTGCGAGGGGGGGCAGGCCTGCGTCCAACTCTTCTTCATCCGTGGCGGCCGCAACCTGGGCAACAAGGCATTCTATCCCAAACTGCCCGGCGGTCAGGAGGAGGCCGATCTCTTGTCGGCCTTCCTCGCCCAGTACTACATCGGCCGCCAGACCCCGGACGAGTTGCTGCTGAGCCACGAGCCGGAGGATCGCGAGATCCTGGAGGCCGTGCTCTGCGAGCAGTCCGGTCATCGCGTGGCGCTCCGCTGCCGGCCCCGAGGCGAGCGGGCGCGCTGGCTGAAGATGGCCGACCACAACGCCCGGCTCTCGCTGCGGGCACGGCTGGCCCAGAAAGAGGGAGTGCAGCAGCGCCTGGAGGCCCTGCGGGAGGCCTTCGGGTTGGAAGAGACCCCCGAGCGCATGGAGTGTTTCGACATCAGTCATACGGGCGGGGAAAAGACTGTGGCCTCCTGCGTGGTATTCGATGGCAGTGGCCCCCTCAAGTCCGATTACCGGTTATTCAATATTGAGGGCATTCAGCCGGGCGACGACTACGCCGCCATGCAGCAGGCCCTGGAGCGGCGCTATGCCCGGCTCAAGGCAGGGGAGGCACCCTTGCCCGATATCCTCTTCATCGACGGCGGCAAGGGGCAACTGGCGAGGGCAGGGACCGTGCTGGAGGAGCTGGGGATTGCCGGGGTCCAACTGATCGGGGTAGCGAAGGGGGCGGACCGCAAACCCGGCCTGGAACGGCTGTTCTTGTTGGGCCGGGAGGCGCCCACTATACTAGCCGCCGATTCCCCCGCATTGCATTTGATCCAGCAGATCCGCGACGAGGCCCACCGTTTTGCCATCACCGGCCATCGGCGCCGGCGCGGCAAGGTCCGGACCGAATCGGTCCTGGAGTCCATCCCCGGTATCGGCGCCAAGCGCCGCCAGTGGCTGCTGAAGGCCTTTGGCGGATTGCAGGCTGTCTCCCGCGCCGGCATCGAGGACCTTGCAAGGGTGGAAGGGATCAGCGGCGTCTTGGCAGAACAGATCTACGAGGCCTTCCACGGGGGCGGAGAATAACCATGAATATTCCCAATCTGCTGACACTCTTGCGGATCGCGCTGATCCCCGTATTCGTGCCCCTCTTCTATCTGCCGCTGGATTGGGCCTACAGGGCCTGCGCCCTGGTGTTCGCCATCGCCGCTCTCACCGATCTGGTGGATGGCTGGCTGGCGCGCCGGTTGGGCCAGGTCTCCTCCCTCGGCGCCTTTCTCGACCCCGTCGCCGACAAGCTCATGGTGGCGGCTGCCCTTGTGCTGCTGGTGCAACGGGACCCCAAGCCCTGGATGGCCTTTCCGGCCCTGGTCATCATCGGACGTGAGATCGCCATATCGGCCCTGCGGGAGTGGATGGCGGAATTGGGGGAGCGGGCACAGGTGGCCGTCTCCCTGGTCGGCAAGTTCAAGACCACGGCCCAGATGATCGCCATCTTTCTCTTGATCTACAAGGCCCCGGTCGGTATCTTTCCCACCTACACGGTCGGCTATGTACTGCTTTATGTAGCGACCCTGTTGACGCTCTGGAGCATGCTGATCTATCTCCAGGCCGCCTGGCCCGCCCTGACAAGGGGCAAGTAGGGCGTTCGTTTCAGGGCTTTTACAACGCGGGTGTTGACAATCCCTCCGGGGGAACTACAATACCCGCCCATCGACGCAGCGGGAATAGCTCAGTTGGTAGAGCACAACCTTGCCAAGGTTGGGGTCGCGAGTTCGAGTCTCGTTTCCCGCTCCAAGTGCCGAAAAACCCCGTGCATAGCCTGCCGGGGTTTTTTATCATCTACACTCGTAATACGAGTTCGGCTCGGTGGCAGAGTGGTTATGCAGCGGATTGCAAATCCGTGTACGTCGGTTCGATTCCGGCCCGAGCCTCCATCAGATAATCCAGGAAAGTCCAAGAAAGACCCAAAACCCGCGTAACAGCGGGTTTTTTGGTATCCGTTCACTCCCCCTCCCTTTGGGAGGGGGCTGGGGGGAGGGCGATCGAGGATACTGCCTTGAATTTATTAGATCACCCTCTCCCCAGCCCTCCCCCACAGGGGGAGGGGGCTGAACGGTTACGTTTTTTGTTGGAATTATCGTCCATCTTGATCTGCTCTCATCCAAGGAAATCCGGTCATTGACGGGGGTAACTTTGGGGGTTACCCCAATGGTCCGGAAGGGAGTTAGGCAAACGGCAATAAAATAGCATTCCAACTATTAGCAAAAGCAGGGTAGGAGTAGGGGCGGGTTTAAAACCCGCCCCTACTTGTCGCGAAAATCGCAGCAGTATCGCGGGGAAGTCCGCTCCTACGACGGGGTCAACTGTGGTTTCCAGGATCAATCGAATGGCTGCTCTGTGTAGAATATTTGGGCAATATATTTTGCCGTTCGCCTAAAGCACTTTGGCGCAGAAGGTGGCCGGTGTGACGATCAGCGCGCGACCGGCGCTTCCCCGTTGCAGCAGCCCGGCGCGGCGATCAGCGGTCACCAGGTAATCCGCCTCGCCAGCCAAGGCCATCGCAAGCAGGAAGGCGTCGTTCGGATCGTTCACATTGATGCCGTCTGGCAGTGGCGGCAGAGCCCCCAGCACGACGGCGCGTTGCATGTTGTTCACCATCGTGCCGACGCGGTGGGCAGGCAGTATGGACTTGAGCTTCGGGTAGCGGCTAACGCGCCGCAGTTCGTCGAGTTGTGCCGTCGATGTCACCAGATCGAACCGGCCCGCGAGCCAGGCGCGATAGATGACGTCAGGCGGACCCAGTGGTGAAATCAGGGCGCCGAGCAGCACGTTGGTATCCAGAATGACGCGCATCAGTGCTCACGCGCCCACTGCAAAGCCTCGTCGATCAGGTCGGTCAGCTCGGTCTCGCTCATGCCGGCGGCGGCGGCCTTGGCTTGTTCGACGGCCCGTTCAAAGAGGTATGCGCGCACGGCTTCTTCGATGAAGCGCGACAGATCGCCCTTGCGCCCACCCCCTTGCGCGGCAAGGTACATGCGCACCGACTGGTCCGTCTCTGGCGATACAGCGATGTTCCAGCGGACTGAATTCATGATGTTCTCCTGCGCTTGTGTGTATCGGTGTTTATACGCCTTGCTGGCACGCCATACAACGCGCCGGGTTGGAGACCGCCCGGCAACTCGGCCGGGAAGGGAAGCAAGTAGCCCGGAACCCTGCATGAGTTTGCCCGCCTGATCCCGGCCGCCGGATAATGGGATTCGCCCGCTGACATGCCATTCGGCCCCCTCCCACTCTCCTGGGCGGGGCGGGGCGGGCCGACACAGCGGCCGTGGAGGCGGCGGATCTGGTCACGGAGCTGCGAGGGCAGGCGGAACGCGACCCCCGCCTCTGGCCCGATCTGGCGCGGGGGCTGGATCATCTGGCGGAGATCCTGGAGCGGAGCCATCGCCTGGAGGAGGCCAGCCGGGCGGCTGGGGCCTCCACCCCCCTGCGGCGCGAGACCGGCGACCCCCGCCAAGCCTTCGACCTGGCGCGCTCGGCCCTGGCCGGCGGCGACTGGCCGGACGGCGCCCGCGCCCTGCTGCGAAGGGCTGCCGAGATCACCGCCCCCGGCATCCGCCACCTCGCCGAAGGGCAGGCCCTTATCGGCCAGGAGGAGATCGCCCGCCACCGCCCCGGCCTGCCCTGGCCACGGCGGCTCGCCCTGCAACACCGGATACGCCGCCAAGGCCAGGAATGCCTGCGCCGGCTCGACTTTCTCGATGATCCGGACCTGCCGCGCCTTGTTGCCGCCGACGGGGCTGGCGAGACGGCGCGGCTGTGGGCGATGCTGGGGTAAAAGAAGTCGCTAGGGATGGGGTTGCGATCGAAACAAACATTGAGACAATCGAAACAAGCAACTATGCTGACTCATGCCCCAAAGAACAACCCGGAGAACCCCGATGAGTGCCGTCGCGGAGTCTGTCGCCACCGTTTCCCAAGACAGGGGGGCACTGGCCAAGATGGTTATGTCCCTGCTCGATCACTGGAAGCTCAGCACCGAGGATCAGGCGGCCCTGCTCGGCATCGCCGCCAGCAATCGCGCGGCCTTGACCCGTTACCGCAAGGGCGAGCCGATCGGCGCCAGCCGTGACCAATACGAACGGGTGGGACACCTGTTGGGCATTCACAAGAACCTGCGGCTGCTGTTCCCCCAGAACCGGGACCTGGCCTACCGCTGGATGTCCACCCGGAACAAGGCGTTCGACAACCGGACCCCGGTCGAGGTGGTCAAAGAGTGGGGATTCGCGGGCCTGCTGATGCTGCGCGCCTACCTCGACCGGGCGCGTGGTGAATGAACCGGCTCTTCGCCGGCCTGGCCCTGGCGGATGTCCATCGTGATATCGCCCGGAATATCGTCTCGCTGCGAGAGTCGCAAGACCTGTTCGATGACCTGACGGACGACCCCTCGGACTGGCTGTTGGCCCAGAAGATCGAAGACCAGGTCAAGCCGCCGCCCTACCGCTCAAGCACGCCGGTCATCCATCGCCCGTTCGAGGACGCCGAATGGTTCAACGCCATCGCCTGGCCGTTCACGAATCGGCAGGCCAGCCGTTTTTCAGACGGGACCTACGGGGTCTGGTACGGGTCCGACACCGTCGAGACCAGCGTCTTCGAATCTGCCTATCACTGGTACCACGGCCTGCTATCCGACGCAGGCTTTGAAAACGAGCCCGTGATCGGCGAGCGGAAGGTCTATTGGGTTGCCTGCGACGCGGCACTGCTGGATTTCCGGCGCGTGACGGACGAACACCCCGGCCTGTTGCACAGGACCGATTACACCTACCCCCGGTCCGTTGGCGCCCGCATCCACCGGGAGGGGCATCCCGGCCTGCTGATCCCCTCCGTTCGCCGGCCCGAGGGGGAAAACTACGCCCTGTTCAATCCCGCCGTACTGTCCAATCCCCGGCACAACTGCCAGCTCAGCTACCGCCTTGAGGCCGGGCGCATCCGGGTGCAGAAAAAACCGGGAACGACCTGGCTGAGCCTCGAAGTGGCAGGGTTGTCAGGCCCCAATGGCATGGCGTAGCGCATCCGGCTCTACCTGAGCGACGCGAAGCCGTTTATGGAAGCCGCTCCATGAAGCCAAGGGCTTATGTGTACTGAATGTGCTTGACTGAAGAGGTTTTCGTAGAACTGGAATGATCGCCCCCATCGTCTTGTTATTTTTTCTATTTAGTAAACTGTCACCGTAATTCCCAATTACCAATTACGGTGACACTTTAACCGAAAAGAAAAGCACGAGACAAGACCTGACCCCTGCCATAGCTGGCGCAGACATCTGGACCGGGACAGCCTGCCCCGCCGGATCACGACGGCACCGAGCAACTTCATCTGGCTGGGGCGCTACTTCCCCATGGCGCCGGAGGGGTTGATCCAATTGCATCAGGAACGGCTGGGCTACT
>JAHJDE010000135.1 GCA_018812525.1 Gammaproteobacteria bacterium | reverse complement strand
TCTCTTTTCGCGGCAGAGCCGCTCCCACGGCGGTGGGAGCGGCTCTGCCGCGAAAATAGGCGGTTTTGCTCAATCAGATCGACCAAATCTGACCTAAATCTGAGCGCGATATTGTCCAACTTATTTCCGGACAGCTCCTAATTCTCCTCAGCGCGGATTTGATGCCTCCGCAACCAGTGGTAGAGTTCACGGCTTCGTTCCCACATATCCAACTCAGAGCATTCCCGATGGACTTTCTGCCTATTTTCCTCGATGTGAAGAACCGTCCCTGTCTCGTCGTCGGCGGCGGCGGCGTGGCCCTGCGTAAGGTTTTGCTGTTACGGCAGGCGGAGGCGGGGGTTCGCGTGGTGGCGCCTGAACTCCATCCCAAGCTCGAACAAATGCTCGCTGCGGGTGAGATCAGCCACGCAGCCCGAGGCTATGAGCCCGGAGACCTGGACGCATGCATCCTGGTGGTGGCGGCCACCGATGACGCGGCCACCAACCGGGCCATATCGGACCAGGCGAAAGCCTTGCGTATTCCGGTCAACGTGGTGGATCAACCGGCGCTGTGCAGCTTCATCGTCCCCTCCATCATCGACCGCCACCCGGTGGTGGTAGCCGTCTCCACAGGCGGCGCCTCGCCGGTGCTGGCCCGGCTGATCCGCGCACGCCTCGAAACCCTGATCCCTGCGGGCTATGGGCGTCTGGCCGAACTGGCCGCGCGCTTCCGCGACAAGGTCAAGACACGCTTCGCCACCTCCACCGAACGGCGGCTTTTCTGGGACAACGTCCTGCAAGGTGGCGTGGCCGAGCGGGTCTTTTCCGGTCACATGGAAGAGGCGGACGCCGCCATGGAACTGGCCCTGAGCCAGATATCACCCGAGCAGGGGATGGGTGAGGTCTACCTGGTAGGCGGCGGCCCCGGCGACCCCGATCTGCTGACGTTCAGGGCCTTACGTCTGATGCAGCAGGCCGACGTGGTGGTCTATGACCGACTGGTGGCCAAGGCGGTGCTGGAGATGACCCGGCGCGATGCGGATCGCATCTATGTGGGCAAGGAGCGTGACAACCACGCCATGCGCCAAGAGGAGATCAACCGTCTGCTCGCCGATCTGGCCAAACAGGGCAAGCGTGTGCTGCGCCTCAAGGGGGGGGACCCCTTCATCTTCGGCCGCGGCGGCGAGGAGATCGACACCCTGGCCCAGGAGGGCATCCCCTTCCAGGTGGTCCCCGGCGTCACGGCAGCGGCCGGTTGCGCCTCCTATGCGGGGATTCCCCTCACCCACCGCGATTATGCCCAATCGGTCACCTTCGTCACCGGGCATCTGAAGGACGGCAGCATCAACCTCAACTGGCCGCAATTGGCACAACCCCACCAAACCGTCGTCTTCTACATGGGCCTGCACGGCCTGCCGGTCATCGCAGAGCAACTGGTCGCCCACGGCCTGCCGCCGGAGACCCCCGCCGCCCTGGTGGAACAGGGCACCACCCACCAGCAGAAGGTGTACACCGGCACCCTGGCCAGCCTGCCCGCCATCGTCGAAAAGGAAAACCCCAAGCCGCCGACCCTCATCATCGTCGGCGACGTGGTTCAACTGCACGAAAAGCTGAGTTGGTACAGGGCGCCGGAGCGCTCCGGGCAGGGAGCAACCTCGCCGGTGGATCTGTAGTTGTCTCTTGCGCAAAGATGCCAGAAACAGTCCACTAACCACTTCCCGTTTCCTGATTAGCAACGGCAACTCATGAAATATCCGGGTTAAGTCCGTTCCATTTGGGAAATAGCGGGGAATCATGCCATTGACCTGCTCGTTTGCGCCCCTCTGCCAACGCTTCGCTGCAGAGTCTCTCAGACCTCGGCCAGGTTGCCCCTCTCTTGGAGCCAGCTCTTGCGGTCGCCGGCACGCTTCTTGGCCAGCAGCATGTCCATCAGGGCCTCGGTCTCGTCGCCGGGCTCGATGCTGAGTTGCACCAGACGACGGGTGTCGGGGTGCATGGTGGTCTCGCGCAACTGGAGGGGGTTCATCTCGCCCAGGCCCTTGAAGCGCTGGATGCTGACCTTGCCCTTGACCCTCTCTGCCTCGATGCGGTCAAGGATGCCCCGCTTCTCCGAGTCATCCAGGGCATAGAAGACCTGCTTGCCCACATCGATCCGATAGAGTGGCGGCATGGCCACAAAGACATGCCCCTCCTCGACCAGCTTGGGGAAGTGGCGCAAGAAGAGGGCGCAGAGGAGGGTGGCAATGTGGGCGCCGTCGGAGTCTGCGTCGGCCAGGATGCAGACTCGCCCGAAGCGGAGCTTGCTCAGGTCGTCGCTGCCAGGCTCCATACCGATGGCGACAGCGATATCATGGACCTCCTGGGAGGCCATGACCTCACCCGAATCGACCTCCCAGGTATTCAGGATCTTGCCGCGCAGGGGCATGATCGCCTGGAACTCCCGGTCCCGGGCCTGCTTGGCCGAGCCGCCGGCGGAATCGCCCTCGACCAGGAAGAGTTCGGTTCGCGCCGAGTCTGCGGAGGCGCAGTCCGAGAGCTTGCCTGGCAGGGCTGGCCCCTGGGTCACCCTCTTGCGCTGTACCTTGCGGCCGGCCCGCAGCCGGCTCTGGGCGGCGCCGATGGCCATCTCGGCGATGCGCTCCCCCGCCTCGGTGTGTTGATTGAGCCAGAGGCTGAAGCTGTCCTTCACTACCCCGGTCACAAAGGCGGCGCACTCCCGCGAGGAGAGGCGCTCCTTGGTCTGACCGGCGAACTGGGGGTCGAGCAGCTTGACCGAGAGGATGTAGTTGAGGTTGTTCCAGACATCGTCCGGGGTCAGTTTGACACCGCGCGGCAGCAGGTCGCGGAACTCGCAGAACTCCCGCACAGCATCGGTCAGACCGGAACGGAGTCCGTTGACGTGGGTCCCGCCCTGGGGGGTGGGGATCAGGTTGACATAGCTCTCGGAAAGGCCCTCGCCCCCCTCGGGCAGCCAGGCCAGCGCCCACTCGGCCGCCTCGTTATCGGAGGCTATCTTGCCGATGAAGGGCTCCTCCGGCAGGATCGGCATCCCCTGGAGGGCATCCATCAGGTAATCCCGCAGCCCGTCCTGGTAGTGCCATCTGTACTCCTCGCCGGCGATCCTGTCATGGAACAGCACCATCAGGCCGGGGCAGAGGACGGCCTTGGCCCGCAGCACATGGAGCAACTGCCGCACCGAGAACTTGGGGGTGTCGAAGTATTGGGGGTCGGGCCAGAAGCGCAGGACGGTGCCGGTGTTGGTCTTGCCAACCTTGCCAGTCTCTTCCAGATCAGCGGCCTTGGCGCCGCTGGCGAAGGCCATGCTGTACTCCTTGCCGCCGCGCCGGACCCAGACCTCCAGGCGCAGGGAGAGGGCATTGACCACCGAGACGCCGACGCCGTGCAGGCCGCCAGAGAACTTGTAGCTCTGGCCGGAGAACTTCCCCCCGGCATGGAGGCGGGTCAGGATCACCTCGACCCCCGGCACCCCCTGTTCCGGATGCATATCGACCGGCATGCCCCGGCCGTTGTCCTCCACTTGAAGAGAGCCGTCCTCGAACAGGGTGACCTCGATTTCCGTGGCATGGCCGGCAATGGCCTCATCCACGCTGTTGTCTATGACCTCCTGGGCCATGTGGTTGGGGCGGCTGGTGTCGGTGTACATGCCGGGGCGCTTGCGCACCGGGTCAAGACCACTGAGCACCTCGATATCGGAGGCGTTGTATCCACTCATAATCAAGATATCGGATTAACCAGGAAGGATGCGAAGCTGAGGATCAATAAAAAGCGGCCGGACCGCTGGGCTTCGGGGCACCGAAATAATGTCCCCGGTTGGCATCCTCCAGGACCTTGACGATCTCATCCCGGGTCTTGTCCACACCGAAGGAGCAGAAGTAACCCTCCTGCAGCTCCTGCCGGAACTGGAAGCCGCGCACCGACTTGGTGGGGAGCCACTTGGGTTGCTTCATTTCGTCGATCTTACCCGTCTCCTTCTGGCTGGCGAAGGCGTAAGTCTTGTACTCCTTGGTCTTGCAGCGAAGGCCCTCGTACATGGCATTGTTCGCCCCCGTCTTGCTGCGCAGCACCAGCCAATAGCGTATCACCCGGTCATCCTTGCCGATGCTCAGGGTCTTGGTGTCCAGCCAGACAGTAAAGCTGTCCCCGACGCTGTCGATGTGGACCTCGATCAGGTCCCGGTCGCGCGGCGGCGGCGGGATTTCGAGCTTCGCCTCCTGCCAGGGTTTGTCCTTGCTGTCGTCATAGTTAAAGGATGGCTCGCGGTTATAGCGGATATTGTCATAGGGGTTGTCCGCCCAGACCGCCGCCGCCAGGAGAGAGGAAAGAAACAGTGACAGAAACCGGAAATGAGTATGCATCCGCGTCGATCCGAGGCCGTATTTAGGGACTGAGAGGCTGTGAAAAAACCTTGCCCACCACGCCCAGCGCAGCCCTCGCTACGGCGGGAGGTATTTTTACAGCCGCTGAGTTTACACGACAAAGGGCATGCCTTGCAGTCGTTGACCGCGTCAACCCTCTGGGGTAGGGTTTGGCGCTCACCTACTTGGAGAAACACCTCTTGGCCAAAAGCAGCGGGAGTAAATCCGGCTTTGAAAAGTCCCTCGGCGAACTGGAATCCCTGGTGGAGACCATGGAAAAGGGCGAAATGAGCCTGGAGGAGTCACTCAAGGCCTTCGAACGCGGGATCAAACTGGCTAGGGAATGCACGGATATCCTCAAGTCGGCGGAACAGCGGGTCGAGATCTTGGCGGAGAGCGGCGAAAACACCCAACTGGAACCCTTCGATCATGACGCCTGATGCCTTCTCTACCTACATCGAAGGTTGCCGTGAGCGTTTCGAGTCCGCCCTGCGGCAGCGCCTCCCCGATGAAAACCTGCAACCCACCCGGCTTCACGCTGCCATGCGCTACTCTGCCTTGGCGCCCGGCAAACGCGTCCGGCCCATTCTGGTCTATGCCACGGGCCAGTCCCTCGGCGTTGCACCCGAGCGGCTGGATGCAGCGGCAGTCGCCGTTGAGCTGATCCATGCCTTCTCCCTGGTCCATGACGACCTCCCTGCCATGGATAATGATGACTTGCGGCGGGGCATTCCCACCTGCCACAAGGCATTCGACGAGGCCACCGCCATCCTGGCCGGCGATGCCCTGCAGACCCTGGCATTCCAGGTTCTGTGCCAGGATCATGGCGAGACATCGGCCACAACCCGCCTCAGGATGCTGGAACTGCTTGCCCAGGCCAGCGGCTCGCGGGGGATGGCCGGCGGCCAGACGCTGGACATGGAGGCGGAGGGGCGCGAGTTGGCGCTGCCCCAACTGGAAAACATCCACATCCACAAGACCGGCGCCCTGATACGGGCCTGCGTCAGGATGGCCTGCTTGATCGACGAGGCTCAGCCCCAGGAGCGTAAGGAACGGCTGGATCACTATGCCAAATGTGTCGGGCTGGCCTTTCAGATCCGGGACGATATCCTGGACGTGGAGAGCGACACCGATTCCCTTGGTAAGACCCAGGGCAAGGATCAGATCAGCCGGAAGGCGACTTACCCCTCGCTCCTGGGGCTGGCCGGGGCGCGTGAGAAGGCCGGGGCCCTGGTAAACGACGCACTGGTGAGCCTGCACGACCTTGGCCCCGAGGCAGACCCCCTGCGGCGCCTGGCGGAATATATCGTCAGCCGCAACCGCTAGCCTTCCTCTCTCGCCCGGCGCAATCGACCCCAATCCCCTGCATACTGCTCAAAGCCCCCCTATAATCAGTCATCCCGAGAGGTTCTTGCAAAACTGCAAGAACCTCTTGCGGTTCAGGGATGAACCGCCATTTTCAGTGGCCTAAGCCATTGAAAATGAAGAAAACGAAAAATCGCATTTTTCGTTTTCGCCTTGCAAAATGGCCAGGATGGCCATTTTGCAAGTTCCTCCCGAGCCCCTTGTTTTCGCATTGTTCCGCCCCTCCCAAGGGAATCGCGCCGTCAGAATGTTAAAGTTGAGCAATGCGATGCAATAGGATTAAGATCGGGATGCGTTTAGGGATATCGATCATTTTTTTTTGATAATGCCCTGCAACTAAGCCTGGCGCCGTCAACGGAGTCGCAGATATGAAATATATGAAGAAGTGGATTGAAATTTTCTTGAAAGGCCGCAGCAGGAAGAAAGGCAGGCATGTAAGCAATCTATCGACCGATGCGACCGAAAACAAACCGGAGCACACCAAGGCCTGCATCAAGGTGGTCGGCGTCGGCGGGGGCGGCGGGAACGCTATCAACACGATGATCGCCGGTGGGGTCAAGGGCGTCGAGTTCATCGCCGCCAATACGGACCTGCAGGCCCTCAACTGCAATCTGGCCACCACCAAGATACAGCTCGGCGGACAATTGACGAAAGGACTCGGTGCCGGCGCAAAGCCCGAGATCGGTCGTGATGCGGCAATGGAGGACACGGAGCGGCTGCGGAAGATTCTCGCAGGGGCCGATATGGTATTCGTCACCGCCGGCATGGGAGGCGGCACGGGCACGGGCGCAGCTCCGGTGATCTCGGCCGTTGCCAGGGAGATCGGGGCGCTGACCGTCGGCGTTGTGACCAAGCCCTTTGCGTTCGAAGGGCGCCGGCGGATGAATCAGGCGATCGAGGGCATCGATGAACTCACCGGAGCGGTCGATACGCTGATCACCATCCCCAACGAGCGGCTGCTGTCCGTTGCCGGGGAGTCAGCGACTGCCCTTGATGCCTTCACCTTGGCCGACAACGTATTGCTGAATGCCGTGCGTGGCATCTCTGATCTTGTGGTGGTCAGCGGCTTCATCAATGTCGACTTCGCCGACGTGAAGGCGGTAATGCAGGACATGGGCAAGGCCTTGATGTGCACCGGCAGGGCGAGCGGTCCGGACAGGGCGGTAGAGGCAGCCAGGCAGGCTATCTGTAGCCCGTTGCTCGAGGACCAGAGCATAGACGGCGCCACCGGCATACTGATAAACATCTCCGGCGGACACCAACTGACCCTGACCGAAATCAACAAGGCTGCGACGCTGATCCACGAAGTGGCTGATCCCGATGCGAACATCATCTTCGGTTCCGTGATCGACCCGTCCCTTGGGGACGAGGTGCACATCACGGTAATCGGCACAGGCTTCAAACTGGGTCAAGGCAGGAAGCAGGCGCCGGCAGAGAGTACCCAAGGGGTGGCCGCGGAGGTGAAGCAACCCCGCACCATGAGGGCCATCGCCCCTGACGAGCTGGAAGAAAAAAAAAACGAGCCGCAAACAACCAACTCAACTAAAACCGCCACTCAAGAAAAAGCGGCAGAAAAAAGGAGCAGTGAGAAAAAGGGTAAGTAATCGTTCAGCGGATGCCCATCTTGGTGGCTCCGGGAGGAAAAGTACTGGGGCTGTAGCGCCTGAGGCAAGGCTGCGCGCCACGGCGGATAAGACGGAAGGCCGAACGCCTCCTGGAATGCACTGGTTGAGACGACTGATGAGTATCATTCTTCGATGGCAAAACGACACAAGATCATCATAGTCGGCCCTGTCGGTTCTGGTAAAACAGCCGCCGTAAGGGCCGTGACCGACAACCACTCCCTGGTTACCGATGTCAAGGTGTCGGATGTCGCCAACCTTAGAAAGGGAATGACGACGGTAGCCATGGACTTCGGCGTCGTTCCCATCAGTGAAGATGAGGTGGTGCACGTTTACGGTGCGCCTGGGCAGGAACGGTTCGATTTCATGTGGGACATCCTCTCCATTGGCGTCGGCGGTGTCATCTTGCTGCTCGACAACAACCGCAATTACCCGCACAGGGACCTAAAAGCCTTTATTTCCGCCTTTGAGAAGCAGATCGCAGCGACCCGTTTGATCGTTGGCGTGACACGCACCGATCTCAAAGATGATCCCCCGTTGGAGGCCTATGCCCGATGGCTGGGGGAGTTGGGTATCAATGCCGAGGTTGCCTGCATCGATCCGCGCATGAAAGATGACGTTCTATACCTGCTTCACCGCCTGCTGGAGGCCGAGACAGGGCATACAAAAAAACCGCTGCTTAGGGAGTATCTGCCGATAACTGCGGGGGCGAGTCAGGAAAGGGAATGCCTGGATATCGTTTATGACGACATGGAAGAGCTCCAATTCGATGAAACCGTGCTTGAAGCGGCTGCCAATCTGAAGGGGGTCACCGGCGTATCCCTGACGAATGACCTGGGTGAGCTGGTGCATTCTTCGATTGACGATGAATTCCTCAATGGATTTATCGCGTTTCTCCACGGCCTGTCACCGACCTTCGAGGAGAAAGCCGGGATGGGCAAGATCAGGAGGATGACGTTCAAAAGCCCGCAAGAGGAGAGCCTTACCGTTTTCATGGGTTCCGGACGCGCGCTGGGATTACGTTCCGAGCGCAGCCTGTCGGTACCCTTGCTGGGCGAGCAAGTCGAGGGGTTGATGCAATGGATCAAACACTGAACGCCGTGCTGGCACAGTTGACGGGGCTAAAGGGCGTCAACCACGCCAGCATCTATTCGGGCGAACATGGCTTCTACTCAACCATCCCGGAAGAGCAACAGGCCGGGGCCCTAAATGCCAGTGAGCTGATCGCGCTGGTATTTGCCACCCTGCGCTCGGTCGACAAGACCCACAATGAGGTATACCTGGAGTTTGACGACGGACTGATAACTGTCTACGAACTTCCGGATTCCGTTCTGGTTTTGTTATCGACGGATAAAAAAATCAACTTTCCGATGGTGGGGATGGGGGTCAAGGCCGTCTCTGCGACCATCAGGAAATTATTGGCGGGACTGGCGGAGAGTCGTTTCAGTCAAGGCGGCTTTCGGAGGGATTCCATGCAGCAGATACCGGCAGCAAGCCATGAGGCCGCGACCCGCCCCCCGCTCCTGCGACCGGTCGAAGCCATCTCTTCGCGGCGTGTCGGCACTGCCTCCCTGCGGTCTGTCGAGGCCACCTGCCTGCGGCCTATCGGGCTCGATCACATCGAGCAATGGGCGCCGATGACCGGCCGGCTCAAGGATCTGCTGGTAGAGATGATTGGCTCGAACGCCGAGGTTATCTACGCCGATTGCCTGGAGCGCTGGCAGGCGGATTATGCCCCAATACCAGAGAATGTTCCCTTCTTGGCAGAAATGCTCTCGGATGAACTGGATTCATCCATCGAAAAGATGCAATTCAATCAGCGGGTTGCGGCAATCAGGTGGTAATCATCTAAGTCCTCTCGACAGGCCCGAGGCAGCTAGGTGCGCCGACCATCTATGGGAACGATCAACAGGTTCTGACGAATCCCGGCGGTCCCTTGGACGCCGGGGTTTTTTCTGTGGCGGAAGGGCTGCATTTAGGCCGCTACTTTGTTAGTTTTAGCGTAACTATTCAGGTCGACCGGCTTTTTGGGCGATCTGAATGGTTACTCCACAGCTTTTGGGGATTCCGTCCTTTGGTCCGTAAACGGCACATCCCTGTACCACTCCTCCAAAGGGGAGAAGTCTTACTCTCCCCTTTGGTCGCCCCAAAAAAACGCATTTTTTTGGGCGATTTGAAGAGGTTCTTGCAAAACTGCAAGAATCTCTTGCGGTTCAGGGATGAACCGCCTTGCAAAATGGCCAGGATGGCCATTTTGCAAGTTCTTCTATAGTTACGTTTTAGCAGAACTTTTTCCACATCCACTGGGGCTGAAACCATGAGCACGGAAATCCTTATCGGCGGCAACGGCAAGAACCAAGTCAAGTTGGCCGGACGCATGGCCAATCGTCACGGCCTGATCGCTGGTGCTACGGGCACCGGCAAGACCGTCACCCTTCAGGTGTTTGCCGAGGGCTTCTCCCGCGCCGGGGTGCCGGTCTTCATGGCCGATGTGAAGGGCGACCTATCCGGCCTGGCTCAGAGCGGCACGCTGAATGACAAGATCCAGTCCCGCATCGATACAATCGGCATCCAGGGTTATAGCAACGCGGCCAACCCGGTCCTGTTCTGGGATCTGTTCGGCAAGCTGGGCCACCCCATACGCACTACCATCTCCGACATGGGGCCGCTGCTGCTCTCTAATCTGCTGGAGCTGAACGATACCCAGACCGGCGTGCTCTACAGCGCCTTCGCGGTGGCCGATGACAATGGCCTGCTGCTGCTGGACCTGAAGGACCTGCGCAGCATGCTCAACTATGTGAGCGAACATGCCAAGGAGTTGGGCAGTCAGTACGGCAATATCGCATCCGCCAGCGTCGGCGCCATCCAGCGAGGCCTTCTGGTGCTGGAGGAGCAGGGTGCCGAGCACTTCTTCGGCGAGCCGGCGCTGAAGCTGGAAGACCTGATGATCACCGACTTCTCCGGGCATGGGGTCATCAGCGTCATGGACGTGACCGATCTCATCTCTAAGTCGCCCCGCCTCTACGCCACCTTTCTGCTATGGCTGCTGGCCGAGCTGTTCGAGCAGTTGCCGGAAGTGGGCGACGCCGACAAGCCCAAGCTGGTGCTCTTCTTCGACGAGGCCCACCTGCTGTTCGATCGCGCGCCCCAGGCGCTGCTGGACAAGATCGAGCAGGTGGTGCGCCTGATTCGTTCCAAGGGGGTTGGTGTCTACTTCATCTCCCAGAACCCCCTCGACATACCCAGCGATATCCTGGGCCAGTTGGGCGCCCGGGTGCAGCATGCCCTGCGCGCCTTCACGCCCAAGGATCAGAAGGCGGTGCAGACCGCAGCCCAGACCTTCCGCCCCAATCCCGAGATTGATACCGCGTCCGCCATCACCGAATTGGGCACCGGCGAGGCCTTGGCTTCCACCCTCGACGAGAAGGGGGCGCCAACTCCGGTGGAGCGTATCTTTGTTTGTCCGCCGGGCTCACGCATCGGCCCGCTGAACGAAGTGGAGCGCAAGGAGATCCTCTCCCGCTCCCCGATCCGGGGGCGCTACGATGCCATGGTGGACCGCGAATCGGCCTATGAGTTACTGCAAAAGCGTGTCGAAGAGGAGTCGCGCGCCAAGGCCGAGGAGCAGGCCCGCATCGAGGCCGAGAAGCTGCAGGCCAAGGAAGAGAAGGCCGCCCAGCGCGGCAGCGGCCGGCAGACCATCACCGAGGCCATCTTCAAGAGCGTGGCCCGCTCCGTCTCCAGCTCCATCGGTCAACAGATCGGACGCCAGATCATTCGGGGCGTTCTGGGTTCCCTGCTGAAATAGTCGCAACTACGAGCCCTAACCTTAGAGGTAGCGCGGAGATGATCCCTGGATTTCATCGGCTTGCCTTGCTGGTCCTGGCTGGCTGGGTCCTTTCCATTCCGGTCGCCGAGGCCCGCTATGGCGAGGAGATCTGCAACAATCGTGGATTCAAGTGCCTGGTGGTCAAGAAGGGGCAAACTTGGCGAAGCCTCTTCCCCAGGGTGCAGGAACGCGACCTGGTGCAGCGCTTGAACCGCATGAACAGCCGGCTGCTCACTGGCATGATCATCGCCGTGCCGAAGAAGTTCTCCGCGATCACCCTTAAGGATATCGCCCCTTTCCCGGCCACCATCGAGCCTGCAGATCACACGCGCGTCTTCGTCAATCAGCGCGAACTGGCCTGGGGCGCCTATGACTGGAGCGGACGCTTGGTCAAATGGGGTCCCATGTCGGGCGGCCAATCCTACTGTGCGGATATAAAGGAACCCTGCGAAACCCCCTCAGGGCAATTCACCGTCTTCCGCAAGGAGGGGGCTGACTGTATCTCCAAGACCTTCCCTATCGACGAGGGCGGCGGGGCCGAGATGCCCTACTGCACCTTCTTCAACAACGGCGTCGCCTTCCACGGCTCGGCGGAGGTCCCCGGTTACCATGCCAGCCACGGCTGCGTGCGGATGTTTGCCGAGGATGCGCGCTGGCTGAACATTGAATTTGTCGAACTGGGCAAGACCCGGGTAATGGTGGACTCCGGCCTGCCCTCATCCGGCCAGTCGAGCAACAGTTTCTTCGGCACAGGCGTAAGCAACAGAAAGGGCGGCATCCCGGAGTTTCCCTGGCATTGAGTTCGGAGCGGGCTTGCCCGCGATACTGCGGCAATTTTCGCGGACAAGTAGGGGCGGGTTTAAAACCCGCCCCTACTCCTGCCCTGCTTAGCTATTGAGGAACTTGCAAAATGGTCATCCTGACCATTTTGCAAGGCGAAAACGAAAAATGCGATTTTTCGTTTTCTTCATTTTCAATGGCTTAGGCCATTGAAAATGGCGGTTCATCCCTGAACCGCAAGAGGTTCTTGCAGTTTTGCAAGAACCTCTATTTATTGCCGTTTGCCTTAGGAACTGTCCGGGAATAACCTGTACATCTCGCATCTCATCTTCAGGCCATCTTTGGCCGATCTTCAATCGATCTGTTCGCGGCAGAGCCGCTCCCACGGCGGTGGGAGCGGCTCTGCCGCAAAAATAGGCGGTTTTGCTCAATCAGATCGACCAAATCTGACCTAAATCTGAGCGCGATATTGTTCAACTTATTTCCGGACAGCGCCTTAACCGAAAGGCCATGTCCCGCTGCTTTAATTAGCTGTTATTATCGAATCCGGCGGGATACAATGCTTTATCTCATGGGCGCCATCCGGTCGGCGCTCCCAGTCTCGCGGCTGTTTCCCTTCCCCAAGGCCCACCCTCGAACGATCATCCTGACAATCCCGCCTTGACCGGTCACGTGCAAACACGGGGCAGGCGGGACTGGAGTATTTATGCCTTTTTCGAAACTAGGCCTTCAGGCCGAACTCCTGCGCGCAATCGGGGCGCAGGGTTATTCTTCTCCCACCCCTATCCAGACTCAGGCCATCCCCGTGGTGCTCGCGGGTCGCGATGTCCTGGCCGGCGCCCAAACCGGTACCGGCAAGACTGCTGCATTCACTCTGCCCCTGTTGCAACGGCTCAATGGCAAGCCGCGCACTGGCAAGGCCCCGCGCGCCCTGGTCCTGACCCCCACCCGTGAATTGGCCGCTCAGGTTGCTGAGAGTGTGCAGACCTATGGCGCGCACCTGTCGCTACGCTCGACGGTGGTCTTCGGTGGCGTCAGTATCAACCCGCAAAAAGATGCCCTCAACCGTGGCGTCGATGTCTTGGTTGCCACCCCCGGCCGGCTGCTGGACCACGTCGGTCAGCGCAGCGTCGATCTCTCACGCATCGAGATCCTGGTGCTGGACGAGGCTGACCGTATGCTCGATATGGGCTTTATCAACGATATCCGCAAGCTCTTGGCCCTGTTGCCGAAGCAACGACAGAACCTGCTCTTCTCCGCCACCTATACCGACGACATCAAGCGCCTGGCCGACGGCCTGCTGCGCAACCCGGCCCTGATCGAGGTGGCGCGCCGCAATACTGCGGCCGAGACCGTTTCCCAAGTGGTCTACCGGGTGCAGAAAGAGCACAAGCGCGACCTTTTGATCCACCTGGTCAAGGAGGGCCAGTGGCAGCAGGTGCTGGTATTCACCCGCACCAAGCATGGCGCCAATCGCCTAGCAGAGCAGCTCGGCCGCGCCGGCATTGAATCTGCCGCCATCCACGGTAACAAGAGCCAGGGCGCCCGCACCAAGGCCCTCGCCGGTTTCAAGGACGGCTCTGTGCGCGTCCTGGTGGCCACGGATATCGCCGCCCGCGGCCTGGATATCGATCGCCTGCCCCATGTGGTAAATTACGAGCTGCCCAATGTCCCTGAGGACTATGTCCACCGGATTGGCCGTACCGGCCGTGCCGGCGAGGAGGGCGCAGCCCTGTCGCTGGTGGAGGGCGAGGAATTCAAGCTGCTGAAGGACATTCAGCGTGTCTTGAAAAGGGATATTCCGGTGGCGGAGCTGCCCGATTTCCCGGTCAGCGCGAAACAGCCCGAGGAATCCCGCCCACAGCAGGTCAGGCACCGCCATGCCCCGCGCCGTGCCGGTGGCAACGCCGCCCCGGCCCATGCCGATCCCCATCGCAAGCCGCGTCCCCACAACCGGCCGCGCCGGGCCGCCGGGGATGTGCGCTGAACCCATTCGCCAGTGATGGCAAATCGCCCCCGCCCTCCTGGTGTTGGTTGGACGGCGGCGTTCTTCTCGACCAACACATACCAGGAATGAAGCAATGATGAATATCTATGTGGGCAATCTGCCCTACAGTGTGACCGAAGAGCAGTTGCGCGACGCCTTTGCCGCCTATGGCGAGGTATCCAAGGTGAGCATGATCACCGACAAATTCACCGGCCAGTCCAAGGGTTTTGCCTTTGTGGAGATGGTGAGCAATTCCGCCGCCGACGCAGCCATCAAGGGTCTGAACGAGACCCCCATGGGTGGCCGCAATGTCAAGGTGAACCAGGCCAAGCCCCGCTCGGAGCAACGGCCCGCCCGCAGCCCGCGCTGGTAACAGCCAAGGCCCAAGGCAGTTCCCGCCCTCCGGGGCGGGAACCCTATGCCCGTCTTTCAGGCAATTCCACCGGTTTTCCAGGAACAGTCTCCCTCCGGAAATCGGCCGGATGCATTTGACTTCGAGCCGCTGACCGGGCAGGTTATCCCAACCCTTGGTTGCGGATGACGCAAGTGGAAGCCGACAAAGACTCCCCTGAATACTGGCTGGACGACCATGGCGGCGCCCTCTACCGCTATGCCCTGGCCCGTCTGCGCGACGCGCACAGGGCCGAGGAGGCGGTGCAGGAAACCCTGTTGGCCGCACTTCAGTCGCGCGACCGTTTCTCAGCCCATTCCGGGTTACGCACCTGGCTGATCGGCATCCTCAAGCACAAGATCCTGGACCAATTCCGGCGCGACGCCCGCGAGATCCCACTGGACGACCCCGATCCAGGGCCGGACGATGAGGATGCCGTTGTGGCGTCCAGCTTTCGGGCTGACGGCCATTGGAGCAGCCGCCTCGCCGACTGGGGTGATCCGGAGGCCAGCCTGGAGAACGGGCAATTCTGGGTGGTCCTGCAACGCTGCCTGGACCTCCTGCCGAAAAGGATGGCCCGCCTCTTCGTGTTGCGCGAACTCCAGGAGGAGGCGACCGAACAAATTTGTCAGGAAATGGCGATTACGCCGACCAATTTATGGACGATGCTGTATCGAGCCCGCATGGGGCTAAGACAGTGTCTCGATAGGAACTGGGTCGGCGAGGCCCGGGGGTAGATGAAGATGATGACCTGTAAGGAAGCCAGCCACCTGATCTCGGCGGGGCGGGAATGTCCCCTGAGCCGGCGGGAACGCTGGGGTCTGCGTCTCCATCTCTGGCTTTGCGACAACTGCCGGCGTTTCGAGCGGCAGGTCCGTTTTCTGGGTCTGGCCATGCGTATGCTGGCCCGGCGTACCGAGACGGATGCGTCCGGGCCGGAACTCCCCCCCGAGGCCCGCGAGCGCATCCGCCAGGCCCTCTACTCTGGTGATGGCGCCGACAGATAACTGCCGCCCGTTCCTTCGAGAGCCACGTCCCTGCCGGTCGGTCGTGCACACCACAGGTGGTGTATGACCAGCCAATGGAAATGTTCTTCTCGGAGGTGTGAAATGCAAAATCAGAGCTATCGGCCCGCCCTTCTGGGTCTCGCCGCCCTATGCGTGGCGCTTCTTGGGGGCTTGGGTCTCAATTGGCAGAGGTGGTTTATGGCGAACGAATCAGCAACGGTCCAGCAAACCCCGGTCGGGGCGGAATCCATCGTCCTCGGCATGGGTTGCTTCTGGGGCGCCGAGAAGCGTATGGCGGCCCTACCGGGGGTGGTCGATGTCATGAGCGGTTACGCCGGGGGGGATTATGACAACCCCAGCTACCGCCTGCTTATCGACAGCGAACGCCGCCCCGGCGTGCGCAATCACGCCGAGGTGGTCCGGGTGGTCTTCGATCCGGCCCGGACCTCGGTGGAGCAGATCCTGGCCCGTTTCTGGGAAAGCCACGACCCGACCCAGGGTGATCGCCAAGGCAACGACCGGGGGAGTAACTACCGCAGTGCCATCTACTACGGCTCCGAGGCCCAGCAGCGGGCCGCCCTCATGAGTCGGGACGCCTATCAGAAAGTTCTGAGCACGGCGGGGTTGGGGGCCATCACCACCGAGATTGCGCCCCTCAAGACCTTTTACCCGGCCGAGGAGTATCACCAGGACTACCTGGTCAAGAACCCCAGCGGCTACTGTGGGCTCGGCGGAACCGGGGTCAAATTCCCCAGCGGCATGGCGGATACCGCCAAGGCCCAGGCCATCCAGCCCCTGGACCCGAAGGGGTTGTCGAGCAAGGAACAGCTCATCGTGTTCGAGGCGGAGCATTGCCCCTTCTGCGAGCTGTTCAAGCAGCAGGTACTGAAGGACTGGTCGGCCAAGCAGCCGATCGCCACCAGTCTCTCCCCCCGGCCACCCGAGGGCTGGTCCATTGAAAAGCCCCTCTGGGCCACCCCTACCATCGTCCTGTTCCACGAGGGTAAAGAGGTCTCCCGCTACACGGGCTACAACGGCGAGAAGGAGCGCTTCTGGAAATGGCTCGGCTTCGCCACCCTGACTGACGAACAGCGGCGCATCGCCTATCAGGGCGGCACCGAACGGCCCTTCACTGGTTCCCTCCTGGATAATCACGCCGAGGGCGTCTATGTGGACCCGGTCAGCGGCGCACCCCTCTTTCGCAGCGGCGGCAAATTCAACAGTGGCACAGGCTGGCCCAGCTTCTTCCAGCCCATCGATGGGGCCGTGACCCTGCACGAGGACGGCAGCCACGGCATGCGCCGGGTCGAGGTCCGCAGCGCCAGCACCGGCATCCATCTGGGCCACGTCTTTGACGACGGTCCGCCGCCGACCGGCAAGCGCTACTGCATCAACAGCGAGGTGCTGCGGTTCGTGCAGGATAAGTAGGTGCGCATTCATGCGCAGGGGGTGCCGGTGAGTGCAGCGAACCGCACCGTTCGCGTCGGTGCATCACGCGAACGGTGCGATTCCTCCGTCATCGCACCCTACCGGGCTATCATGACGGCAGGCTCCGGTGACGCTTGGACTTCAAGTCCCTCTCGCCGCTTAGCGGCTATATACGGTAGCCTAGCTTACCGTTGATCAACCGGGGCCGACTCATGCCTCGTCGGTCTGAGGCGGAGCCTCGCTAATAGTACAGCGCGGCGGCAGTAAGCCCAACGGCCACGAATACGGCGGGTCAGGGCTCCCGGCGCCAAAGGGCCAACAGCCTTTCCGCCGGTTCGGGGCGGCCAAACTGGTATCCCTGACGGATGAGGGGTTCATAGGGCTTGAGAAAGGCCACCTGCTCGGCGGTCTCGATCCCCTCGGCGACCACATGCAGGTTCAGGTGGCGGGCCACGGAGAGTATGGTTGCGACCAGGGCCGCGTCGCTGGGGTCGGTCGGGGCGTCCTGGATAAAGGTCTTGTCGATCTTGAGTTCGTGGATCGGCAGGCTTTTGAGGTAGGCCAACGAGGAGTAGCCGGTGCCGAAGTCGTCCACCGAGAAGCGGATGCCCAGCGCTGCCAGATCGTTCATCTTGGCGATCACATCATCGATGTCGTGGATCATCAGCCCCTCGGTCACCTCCAGGGTCAGGTGGCTGGGGTTACAGCCGCTGGCCTCCAGCAGGTCCCGCAGCCAGTGGACGAAGCCTGTCTTGCGGAAATGGCGAGGGCTCAGGTTCACCGAAAGCCGCAGAGGGAATCCGGCTGCCTGCTGCTCGGCCATCAGCCGGCAGGACTCGGACAAGACCCAGACGCCGATATCGACGATCAGGTCCGACTCCTCTGCGAGGGGGATGAAATAGGCGGGGGGCAGCAGTCCCCGATCCGGGTGCAGCCAGCGCACCAGTGCTTCGGCCCCCAGCAGGGCGCCGTCAGTATCGACCTGGGGCTGGAGGAAGAGCCGCAGTTCGCCCCGGATCAGGCCGCGCCGCAATTCATGTTCGAGCTGGAAGCGCTGGCGGGCGATCTCGCCCATGCCGGCGTCGAAGAAGGTGGTCTGGTTGCCGCCGGACTGCTTGGCGCGGTGCATGGCCGTGCCGGCCCGCCGCAGGATCTCTAGCGGGGTGTCGGCGTCATTCTGGGGGTAGAGGGCGATACTGATGCTCGCGGTCACCTGGAGGTCCTTGCCCTCGGCGAAGACAAAGGGTTTGCTCAGGGTGGCCTGTATCTTTTCTGCTACGAAGAGGGCGCGCCGGCCCACTTCCAGGTGCCAGTCGTCCACATCCTGCAACAGCAGGGCGAACTCATCGGCGCCTAGACGCGCCAGGGTGTCGTCCTTGCGCATGAGGGCCTGGATACGCTCGCTCACCGCCTTTAGCAGCCTGTCCCCCAGTTCGTGGCCGTGGCCGTCGTTCAGGGTATTGAATCGGTCCAGGTTGATCAGGATCAGCGCCCCCTCGCGGGAGCGGCGGCCGGCGGTGGCCAGGGCTGACTCCAAGCGATCCATGAGCAGGCTGCGGTTGGGCAGGCCGGTCATCTGGTCATAGTAGGTCAGGCTGTCGATGCGGGCCTGGGCCAGCCTGGTTTCGGTGGTGTCCTGCTTGATGGCCAGGTAGTGGCTGACGGAGCCGTCGGCCTGGCGCACTGGGGAGATGATTGCCGATTCGACAAACTCAGTCCTATCCTTGCGCCGGTTGATGAACTCCCCCTGCCAAGCTTCACCCCGGTCCAGGCTTGCCCAGAGGTCCAGATAGGTCTCGCGGGGGGTCTTGCCTGACCGGATGATAGCCATGGTCCGGCCTATCGCCTCCTCACGGCTGAAGCCGGTGTTGCGCGTGAAGGTCTCGTTGATGTACTCGATGCGGCCGCTCAGATCGGTGATGACGATGCTCTCCGGGCTCTGCTCCACGGCCTGGGAGAGCTTGCGCATGCTGGACTCCGACGCCAGCCGCTCGGTGATGTCGCGCCCCACCACCACGATGGCCTTGCGCCCCCCATCCTCGCCGAACATGGGCATCTTGCGGATCTCGAAGTGGTGCTGCCTGGCATCCGGGCCAATGAGGTCCTCATAGCTGATATGGACCCCCTGGGATTGCCAGGCCTGCTCGTCGCCAAGCATGAAGGCCTCATGGGCCGAGCGGAACAGGGGGCGCAGGGCGGCCAGCTCGGACTCGGTCCTGCCCTGCCAGGGAAAATCCTGGATGCGGAACAGCTCTTCCGCCGAGCGGTTGATCAGTTGCCAGCGGCCCTCGCCGTCCTTGAGAAACACCGCGTCGGCCATGGCATCCATCACCGTGGTCAGGCGGCCGTGGCTGTCGCGGAGGGCCTCATTGGCGCGGCCGAGTTCCTCGATCTTCCGCCGCAGGGCCTCGGATTTCTGCTTGAGCACCACATGGGCGCGGGTGCGCGCCTGCACCAGGGGGCGCTCGATGGGCTTGGTGATGTAATCGACTGCGCCCAGGTTAAAGCCCCGCTCCTGATCGGCGACGCTGCTCTTGCCGGTGACGAAGATGACCGGGATATCGCGGGTGGCCGGGCTGTCCTTCAGACGGCGGCAGACCTCGTAGCCGTCCATCTCCGGCATCATCACGTCCAGCATGATGAGGTCGGGATTTTCATCATGCCCCACCATGTCGAGCGCCTCCTGGCCCGAGGTGGCGAAGCTCAGGTCGTACTCGTTTCCGAGCGCCGAGAGCAATATCTCGATATTGGCTATCGTGTCGTCAACGATCAGTACAGACGCCCGCTGGGGCAGGGCTTCAAGCATGTTGTCCTCGGTTTCCCGTCAGGGAGGTGGCACTGGCCGAAGCATAACGGCCCGGAAGTCGCGTCACAAGGCGCGATGGCCGGAATGCGCTCCAGGTCACAAAGGGCGGGGGGCGGGCTTGTAGGTGCGCCTTGCAGGCGCGATTTCTAAGCCTTCAACCGCGCAAGCAATACATAGGTCGCGCCGGTGCCGCCGTCCCGGCGGGGGGCAGAGCAGTAGGCAAGGACCTCCTCGCTCTGGGGCAGCCATTGGTTGACCTTCTGCTTCAGTACCGGCTGATGCCCGGCGGAGCCCTTGCCCTTGCCGTGGATGATGCGGACGCAGCGGTAGCCACGCAGTTGGGCATGGGTGATGAAGGCCCGGAGCAGCTGGCGCGCCTCTTCGACGCGGTAGCCGTGCAGGTCCAGGGTCTCTTCCGGGATCAATTTGCCCCGGCGCAGATCGAGAAAGAGCCGGTTCTGGATGCCGGGGCGCTGGAAGGCGAGTTCGTCATGGGTCTGGACTGAGGTGTCGGCGAATTGCTCTTCCGGTTCGGGCTCGGGTGGCTGTTCGAGGGGAACGGGCCGGCGCTTGGCACGAAAGGGCTCGGCCAGATTGGCGTCGATCGGCGTGGTATCGGCGGTGGCCTGTTGGAACAGTTCCCGGTCTTCCTGGGTCATGGCGAGCTAGTCTCGGCTTTAAGCCTTGAGTATAGTGGAGGCTTTACCCTGGGTCGCGAAGCGCTCCCTTGCCCCTCTCACGCCGGGAGAAGGAAGGATCAGGGGCGAGGCGACCTTTCATTTCAATGGGGCGGTTCGGCTCGCCCCATGTTCCTTGGCGGATTTTCAGCTGATCATGAGGATATTACTGAGCAATGACGATGGTTACCAGGCGCCGGGGCTGGCCGCACTGGCGGAGCGTCTGGGCCGGGTTGCCTCTATCCGGGTGGTGGCGCCGGAGCGCAACCGCAGCGGCGCCAGCAATTCCCTGACCCTGGAGCGTCCCATCCGTGCCCACGAGGCCGCCAACGGCTTCATCAGCGTGGACGGCACCCCGACCGACTGCGTCCATCTGGCCATTACCGGGCTGCTGGACGAAGAGCCGGACATGGTGATCGCCGGGATCAATGCCGGGGCCAACATGGGCGACGACGTGCTCTATTCCGGCACGGTGGCGGCGGCGACCGAGGGGCGTTTCCTCGGCTATCCGGCCATCGCGGTCTCCATGGCCTCCCATGACCCCCAGCACTACGAGACCGGGGCGCGGGTGACCGAGGAGCTGCTGAACCGGCTCCGCGAACATCCCCTGGCCCCGGAGATCATCCTCAACGTCAATGTCCCGGATATCCCCTATGAAGAGCTGAAGGGCCTTCAGGCCACCCGCCTGGGCCATCGCCACAAGGCCGAGCCCGTGGTCAAGGCCCGCGACCCGCGCGGCAGGCTCATTTATTGGGTCGGCCCCGCCGGACCGGAACAGGATGCCGGCCCTGGCACCGATTTTTACGCCCTGCGCCAGGGCTATGTGTCGGTGACCCCCTTGCAGGTGGACCTGACCCGCCACGGGGCCATCCCCTCCCTGGCGGAGTGGCTGGGCGGCTGAGGGCGATGAGGAACCAGCGCATCCAGGGCATCGGCATGACCTCCCAGCGGACGCGAGAGCGCTTGATCGCGCGCCTGAAGGAGGAGGGAATCCGGGACCTCTCGGTACTCAATGCCATCCGCGAGACCCCGCGCCACCTCTTCGTGGACGAGGCCCTGGCGAGTCGGGCCTATGAGGACAGTTCCCTGCCCATCAGCCACGGCCAGACCATCTCCCAGCCCTATATCGTCGCCCGCATGACCGAGGCCCTGCTGGAGGGCGGCCCCCTGCAGCGGGTGCTGGAGGTGGGGACCGGCTCCGGCTATCAGGCGGCGGTGCTGGCCAGGTTGGTGCGCCACGTCTTTACCCTGGAGCGCATCGAGGCCCTGCTGTCGCAGGCCCAGGAGCGCTTCCGCGAACTGGGGCTTCGCAATATCCGCACCAAATACAGGGATGGCGGCATGGGAATGCCGGAGTGCGCCCCGTTCGACGGTATAATGGTTACCGCCGCACCGGAGGGCATACCGCTGGCCCTGGTGCGCCAGTTGGAGATCGGCGGCCGCATGGTGCTGCCGGTTGGTGATCGTGACATGCAGGTATTGGTCCGGGTGACCCGGACCGAGGAAGGATATGAAAAAGAGATGTTGGAGCGCGTGGTCTTTGTGCCCTTATTGGGAGGGGTCGCCTGAATGAACCTGTTTTCGTCACTCTATGACCGTGTCATGGCCTGGGCCGGACATCGGCACGCACCGCGCTATCTGGCGGGGCTGAGCTTCGCCGAGTCCTCCTTCTTCCCCATCCCGCCCGACGTGATGCTGGCCCCCATGTGCCTGGCGCGCCCCGCCAAGGCCTGGGGATACGCCGCCCTGACCACGGTGGCCTCGGTCCTGGGCGGCATCCTGGGTTACCTGATCGGACTGCTGTCCTTCGATCTGATCGAGCCCTGGCTCCATCGCTTTGGTTACTTTGATGAATACCTGACCGCACGCCAGTGGTTCGACAACTGGGGCTTCTGGGCAGTGCTGCTGGCCGGTTTCTCACCGATTCCCTACAAGGTCTTCACCATCTCGGCCGGGGTCATCGCCATGAGCTTCCCCCCCTTCGTCATTGCCTCCATCCTGGGGCGGGGCGGGCGCTTCTTCCTGGTCGCGGGCTTCATGGCCTGGGGCGGGGAGCGCATGGACGGCCTGCTGCGGCGCTATATCGACTGGCTCGGCTGGTTGACGGTGATGATCGCTATCCTGGTGCTGTGGCTGGTCAGGTAATGCAGCTTCAGGAAAAGAGAAGGGCCGGGTTTGTCGCCACAGTGCCGTTGGTCCTGTGGCTGACGGGCTGCTTTGCGCCAGACATGCCGGCCCCGGTCTTTGAGAGTGGGAGGGAGGTCTCCAACCGGGCCCCGGTCGCACAGTCCCCCGCAGCGCCGCCGATCTCGGGGCGCTATTACGTCGTGCAGCCTGGCGATACCCTCTATTCCATCGCCTGGCGGGAGAATCAGGATTACCGCGCCCTGGCGAGCTGGAACGGACTCCCCGCCTCCTATACCATCCATCCGGGGCAGCGTTTACGGCTGACCACGCCCTCCGGCCCGGCCCTTGGCCAAGGTGGCACGCCATCCAGCAGGGCAGGGCAGGGTGCCGCCCGACATGCCGGGAGGGCCGATACTATTCCCCCTGGCGGCGCTGACCGCATCCAGACCAATCTGCATTGGCGCTGGCCTACGCAGGGACGGGTGGTGAGCGGTTACGCGGAGGGGGACATCGGCCGCAAGGGGATGCTGATCGCCGGGCGGGAGGGACAGCCGGTCTACGCGGCTGAACAGGGGCGCGTGGTCTATAGCGGCATCGGCCTGAAAGGCTACGGCAGGCTTATTATTGTAAAACATGATAAAGATTATCTAAGTGCCTATGGTCACAACAGAAGGATTCTGGTAAAAGAGGGCGATGCGGTGGCGGTCGGGCAGCAGATCGCGGAGATGGGGCAGGCGGGCAGGGATCAATCTCAGCTCCATTTCGAGATCCGCTATCAGGGCAAGCCGGTGAACCCGGCCAGGCTCTTGCCGCCGATGTAAGGGGCTGTCCGGGAATAAGTTGGCAATATCGCGCTCAGATTCAGGTCAGATTTGGTCGATCTGATTGAGCAAAACCGCCTATTTCCGCGGCAGAGCCGCTCCCACCGCCGTGGGAGCGGCTCTGCCGCGAAACAGATCGATTGAAGACCGGCCAAAGATGGCCTGAAGATGAGAGGCGAGATGTTCAAGTTATTCCCGGACAGCTCCTAAGGGGCGGTCGACTTCCATTCACGATCAATGGGGCCCCTGGGGGGGGTTATGAGCAAGCAGCTTGAAGAGATCCAGGAAGAAGAGGTCACAGACGAGTCCCCTGAGGGGGACGAGGAGACGGAACTGCGCTTGGAGACCGAGGGGGAATCGTCGGAAGAGGCGAGATCCTCTACCTTCGACGAGGAGTTGGCCCTCTGCAAGGGTTCCGTCCAGCCACCCCAGATGGATGCCACCCAGCTCTACCTCAGCGAGATCGGCGCCTCCAAGCTGCTGACACCGGAGGAGGAGGTCTACTTTGCCCGCCTGGCGCAAAGGGGTGACGCCGCCTCCCGCAAGCGCATGATCGAGAGCAACCTGCGGCTGGTGGTCAAGATTGCCCGCCGCTACATGAATCGCGGCCTGGCCCTGCTCGACCTGATCGAGGAAGGCAACCTGGGCCTGATCCGCGCCGTCGAAAAATTCGATCCCGAGCGCGGCTTTCGTTTCTCCACCTATGCCACCTGGTGGATCCGTCAGACCATCGAGCGGGCCATCATGAATCAGACCCGCACCATCCGCCTGCCGATCCACGTGGTCAAGGAGATCAACAGCTATCAGCGGGTGGCGCGGCAGTTGGCGCAGAAGCTCGACCACGAGCCGACCCACGATGAGATCGCCACCCAGCTCGACAAGCCCCTGAACGAGGTGGAACGCCTGCTGGGCCTTAACGAGCGCATCGCCTCGGTCGATACGCCCTATGGCCGGGAGGCGGACAAGCCCCTGCTCGACACCATCCCTGACGATTCGATCACTGACCCCATGGAGTCCCTCCAGGCCGATGGCCTGAAACAACACCTGGACGAGTGGCTGCACCGGCTGAACGACAAGCAGCGGGCAGTGGTGGAGCGCCGTTTCGGCCTGCACGGTTACGAGAACGCCACCCTGGAACAGGTGGCCAACGAACTGGGCGTCACCCGCGAACGAGTGCGCCAGATCCAGATGGAGGCCCTGCGTCGGCTGCGCGCCATCCTGGAGCGCGAAGGCTTTTCGGCGGAGTCGCTATTTAAGTAGGCCTGGGACTATGGGCAATGCCGGCGTTCCGATCTTTGACAGGATATCCGGCGCTCAGTTAACTTAGCCCCTTTTCATGCCCCGCCAGAGGTCCCCCGTGTCCACGCCCGATATGGAAGAGTTCCGCCGAATCAAGCGCCTGCCCCCCTATGTGTTCGCCATTGTGAACGAGCTCAAGGCGGCGGCACGCGCGCGGGGCGAGGACATCATCGACTTCGGCATGGGCAATCCCGACCAGCCGACCCCGCAGCATATCGTCGACAAGCTGGTGGAGGTGGCCAATCGCAAGGATACCCATCGCTATTCTGCATCCAAGGGCATCCCGCGCCTGCGCCGTGCCATCTGCAACTGGTACAGGCAGAAGTTCGACGTGGAGCTGAATCCGGAGACCGAGGCCATTGCCACCATCGGTTCCAAGGAGGGTCTGGCCCACCTGGCGCTGGCCTGCATGGGACCTGGCGATTCGGTCCTGGTGCCCAATCCGGCCTATCCCATCCACCCCTACGGCTTCATCATCGCCGGGGCCGATGTGCGTCACATCCCTGTCGCCTCCGGTCTCGATTTCTTCGAGGAGCTGCGCAAGGCGATCCACGACTCCTGGCCGCGCCCCAAGATGCTGGTGCTCAACTACCCCGGCAATCCGACCACCGAATGCGTCGATCTCGATTTCTTCGAGAAGATCATCGAGATGGCCAAGGAGCACAATATCTGGGTGATTCACGACATCGCCTATGGCGAGATCGTCTTCGATGGCTACAAGGCGCCCTCCATCCTGCAAGTGCCGGGGGCCAAGGAGATCGCGGTCGAGTTCTATTCCCTGTCGAAGACCTACAACATGCCCGGCTGGCGGGTGGGCTTCATGGTCGGCAACAAGACCTTGGTGGCCGCGCTGGCGAAGATCAAGTCCTATCTCGACTACGGCACCTTCACGCCCATCCAGGTGGCCGCCATCGCCGCTCTTGAAGGCCCCCAGGACTGTGTCGAGGAGATCCGCCTCATGTATCAGAACCGACGCAATATCTTGTGCGACGGCCTCAACAACGCGGGCTGGAAGGTGGAGCGGCCCAAGGCCACCATGTTCGTCTGGGCGCCCATCCCCGAACCCTACCGGGCCATGGGCTCCCTGGAGTTTTCCAAGAAGCTGCTGCAGGATGCCAGGGTAGCGGTGGCGCCGGGCATCGGCTTTGGCGAGCACGGCGACGGCCATGTCCGCTTCGGCCTGATCGAGAATGAACACCGGACGCGCCAGGCCGTGCGCGGTATCCGCAGCATGTTCCGTAAGGATGGATTGGTAAAATAGAATCCGTAGGGTGCGGTGAGGCACGAACCGCACCGATCGGGCGCCAACTCCGCGGAAGATGCGGTTCGTCCCTCACCGCATCCTACATCTCAAGCAATAGAGGAGCACTCAGTTGAATCCTGTCAAAGTCGGCCTCATGGGGCTGGGAACCGTCGGCGGCGGCGTCGTCAGCGTGCTGCATCGCAACGGGGCCGAAATCGCCCGCCGCGCCGGGCGCGGCATCGTCATCTCCCACGCAGCGGCCAAGGTCTACGATGCCTCCCGCATCGGCGGCATCGAATCCATCGCCCGGATCAGCGACGATGCCTGGCAGGTGGTCGATGACCCCGAGGTCAGCATCGTCGTCGAGCTGATCGGGGGCTATTCCCCGGCGCGCGAGCTGGTGCTCAAGGCCATCGAGAACGGCAAGCACGTGGTCACGGCCAACAAGGCCCTGATCGCCCGCCACGGCAACGAGATCTTCGAGGCCGCCCGCCAGAAGGGCGTCGTGGTTGCCTTCGAGGCGGCCGTGGCCGGCGGCATTCCCATCATCAAGGCGGTGCGCGAGGGCCTGGCGGCCAACCGCATCGAGTGGATCGCTGGGATCATCAACGGCACCGGCAACTTCATCCTCACCGAGATGCGCGACAAGGGCCGCGACTTCGACGACGTGCTCAAGGAGGCCCAGGCCCTGGGCTACGCCGAGACCGATCCCACCTTCGACGTGGAAGGCATCGACGCCGCCCACAAGCTGACCATCCTGAGTTCCATCGCCTTCGGCATCCCGCTTCAGTTCGAGAAGTGCTACACGGAGGGTATCACCCGCATCAGCCGCGAGGACGTGACCTACGCCGGCGAGATGGGCTACCGCATCAAGCACCTGGGCGTCACCCGCAAGACCGACAAGGGGGTGGAACTGCGCGTCCATCCCACCCTGATCCCGGCCCGCCGGCTGATCGCCAATGTGGATGGGGTCATGAACGCCGTCCTGGTCCAGGGCGATGCCGTGGGACCGACCCTCTATTACGGCGCCGGCGCCGGGGCCGAGCCGACCGCCTCGGCGGTAGTGGCCGACCTGGTGGACGTGGTCCGCGCCCTCACCACCGATCCTGGCAACCGCGTCCCGCACCTGGCCTTCCAGCCCAGCGCCCTCTCCGACATCCCCGTGCTGCCCATGGACGAGGTGGTCACCGCCTACTACCTGCGCATGACCGTGCAAGACAAGCCCGGCGTCCTGGCCCAGATTGCCGGCATCTTCGGCAACGCCGGCATCAGCATCGAGGCCATGGAACAGAAAGAGCCGGGCGAGGGCGAGACTCGGGTCCCCCTGATCATGCTCACCCAGCGGGTGCGCGAACAGGCCATGAACGCCGCCATCGCCGCCATCTCCGCGCTGGACGTGGTCTCCGGCGAAGTGGTCCGCATCCGCGTGGAAAGCCTGCGCTGATTTTCTTCATCGCGGCGTCTCTGTTGGGTTACGGCGGGAGTACCGCCTAACCCAACCCTCCATGAGCTGGGAGCGGTAGGCGAAGAAGATTGCACTCAAATCGCCGTTAACGTCTCGACCAACTCCACCACCTTTCGCCGTTGCCGGTCGTTGGGCAGTGCCCGCCAGTGGGATAGCAGCGCCTGGGCCAGGTCCTCGTCCGCCGACGCCTGCCATCCGTCGCGTGTCTCGCGCGCAACATTACGCACCCGCCCCAACTCCTCTGCATTCTCCTCGAATCCCTCGAAAAACCAGTAGACAGGGACATTCAGCCCCCGCGCCAGCCGGAAGAGTTGGGCCGCGCTCAGGCGGTTTTTCCCCAGCTCGAAGCGTGAGATCTGCTGCTGGCTGACCTCGATCAGCTCGGCTACCCGCTCCATGGAAAATCCCCTCCGGTTACGCAATCGCCGCAGCCGGATACCGAGATGGATATCGAGGGGATCGGCGGTGTTATTTGACATGAATCAACCTGTGCGCGTATTGATGAGAATACCTACTCCCACAAGTTGAATTTCTTTATGATGCGCGAGTAACATCCGACGCATGAAATCAGCCGGAGTCACACGCCCCAAGTGTAATTAAACGAGCTTGATGTGCTGTCGCACCTCAAGGCATGGAACAGGACGCAGACGGAACCCTTCCTTGACAGATCAACCAGCTCCCCTCGAACTCCGTAAAGACAGACCGGCAACTGGGCTGGCTACGGCCATCTCGTTGATATTGTTCTCTGTCCCGGCCACCGCCCAGCCCCTCCCCGGAGGCGCCGATCCGGGCCAGATCGAGAAACGCTTCCAGGCCCAGCCGCAGCCCCTCTCCAAACCCAGGGACCTGCGTGGACTGGAGGCCACCACGCCACCGGAGCAGGCGGCGAAGGTCAAGGTCAAGCTGAAAGGGGTGCGCGTCGAGGGCAGCACCGTCTTCGACACGGATGATTTCCGTGACATCCAGGGCGCGTATCTGAACCAGACCGTCCCGCTCTCGACCGTTTTCGACATCGCAGCCCAAATCACCGCCCTCTATGGCAAGCAAGGCTACCTGCTGTCTCGGGCCATCGTTCCACCACAAGAGTTCAACGAGTCCGGCGCCGTTGTCGTGATTCGCGTCATCGAGGGCTATATCGATCAAGTCATCTGGCCGGAAGGACTGGAACGCTACCGCGATTTCTTCACCTATTACGCAGACCAGATCACCGCCCAGCGTCCCCTCACCGCCGCTCGCATGGAGCGTTATCTGCTACTGGCCAACGACCTGCCGGGGCTGAAGTTCCGCTCCAACCTCCGTGCCTCCGACAGCCAGCCGGGCGCCTCGACCCTGGTGCTGGAACTGGAGGCCAAGCCCTATGAACTGACCGCCCAATTCGACAACCGCGGCACCGAGGCCAGCGGCCCCTATGAACTGACCCTGGGCGGCTCCGCCTCCAATCGCCTGGGGCTGCACGAGAAACTCAACCTGAGCTACACCCTGGCCGGTCCCAAGGACGGAACCCGCGCCGACCCTGAACTGCGCTACCTCAGCGCCGGTTATTCCCAGGTCCTGACCCCGGAGGGCCTGGCCCTGGACCTCTCCGGCAACATCAGCCGGGGTGTGCCGGGCACCCAGATATTGCGCAACCTCGAATATGAGACAGAGGGCGAAAACCTCTCCCTCGCACTGCAATATCTCTTCATCCGTACCCGGCCGGAAAACCTGAAAGGCACCCTGGCCCTGGACGCCAAGAACTCCAAGGGCATTCAGCTCAACCAGACCAGCAGCAATGACCGTTTGCGGATCGTTCGCGGGGAACTGGCCTATGACCGTGCCGATGCGTACAAGGGGGTCAATCAAGCCATCCTCGGTGTTTACCAGGGCATCGACGGCCTCGGCGGTAGCGACAACGGCAACCCGGTCGCCTCCCGCGCCAACGGCAAGGTCGATTTCTTCCGAACCACCCTGACCCTGTCGCGCACCCAGACAGTCACCAACAACCACTCGCTCTATGTCTCCGCATTCGGCCAGTGGACCGGCGACTCCCTGCTCTCCTCCCAGGAGTGCGGCTACGGCGGCACCCAATACGGCCGCGCCTACGATGCCTCGCTGATCACCGGCGACAAATGCGTCCAGGCCCTGGCCGAGTGGCGCTACAGCCTCCCCCTGGCGCAGGCCAAAAAGAGCTTCGACTACGTCCAGCTCTATGGTTTTGCGGACTGGGGGAAGATTTGGAACATCGACGCCCCGCTGGGCACCCCGGCCGAAGATGAGGGCTCCTCGGCGGGTATCGGTGTCCGCTTTGGACTGAACAAAGGGTTCAGCGCCGACCTGCAACTGGCTCAGGCACTAAATGAGCCGGACAGTGTCACCGACCTGGGCAGGAGACGGGGCTTCTTCACCCTGACCGCGAAATACTGATTTTTCGCCATGCGTGGCGCTCAGGAGGGCTCCCAATGATTGGCACGAGACAACGCATCCACCAGAAGATAACCGGCCTGTTGGCGGCCCTCGTCGTCATGGCCGCAACCTTGGATCAACCGGCCCTGGCCAACCCCGAGGGCGGCGTGGTGGCGGCGGGCAGCGCGGTCATCTCCACGCCGGACCCCAAGACCCTGCACGTCCACCAATCCAGCGACAAGGCCATCATCGACTGGCGCAGTTTCAACATCGCCCTGGATGAGACCACCCAGATCTTCCAGCCCTGGTCCAGCGCCTGGACCCTCAACCGCGTGGTCGGCTCGCAAGACCCCTCCCAGATCCTCGGCACCCTCCGGGCCAACGGCAACATCGCCATCATCAACCCGGACGGCATCCTGTTCGGGCCGAATTCGAGGGTCGATGTCAACGGCCTGATCGCCACCACTCACGACATCCGCAACGACGACTTCATGGCAGGGCGCATGAATTTCACCCTCCCCGGCAAGGCCGGCGCCTCCATCGTCAACCAGGGCAACATCTCCATCGCCGATCAGGGCATCGGCGCCTTCGTCGCCCCCGGCGTGCGCAACCAGGGCGTCATCGCCGCCCGGTTCGGCAAGGTCTCCCTGGCCGCCGCCAACGGTTTCACCCTTGATTTCTACGGCGATGATCTGGTCCGGCTGGTGGTGGGCGACGAGATCGCCCATGAAGTAGTCGATGTCGCCACCGGCCGTCCCGTGGCCGATCTGGTCAAGAACGAGGGCCGGATAAGCGCCGACGGCGGCATCGTCGCCCTCTCGGCCGCCACGGCGCGCAGGGCGGTCAACTCGGTGGTCAACAATAGCGGCGTCATCGAGGCCCGCTCCATTGGCCAGAAGAACGGTCGCATTATTCTGAGTGCCCAAACTGCCCGGACCAAGACGGTGGGGGCGCCGGTGCAGAAAGTACAGGTTGCGGGGCGATTGGATGCCTCGGCCCCGGAGGGTGGCGATGGGGGATTTATCGAGACCTCGGGCGAACAGGTCGCCCTTGATCCGGGCGCGCTTATCACCACGGCGGCGCCATTCGGCGCGACGGGCCAGTGGTTGATCGACCCCACGGACTACCATATCGCCGCGAGCGGTGGCGACATTACGCCAGCGGCCCTGGCCGCCGCGCTGGCCAACAACCATGTGACGATCCTAACCCAGGCCGCAGGGACGGAGAACGGCGACATCTTCGTGGATGACGCCCTGAGTTGGTCTGCCCACAAGCTCACCCTCAGCGCCTGGCGCAACATCAACATCAACGCCAGCCTTAACGGTAGCGGCACCGCGAGCTTGGCGCTGGAGTATGGCCAGGGGGCGGTGGCAGCGAGCAATACCCGTGACTATTTCCTCAACAGTGGCGCCAGCATCGGCCTGCCCGCCGGCCAGTCCTTCAGCACCAAGCTGGGCAGTGACGGTGGCACCATCAACTTCACCGTCATTACAACCCTGGGTGATGAGGGCAGCACCACCGAAACCGATTTGCAGGGGATGCAAGCAGGACTCGGTGGCAACCATGCGCAGCCAGGCCCTGGTTTCTTCCTACCCCCCCCATTCCCCTTCACGGTTACCTATTATTGCCCGGTTATGAGTTAACTGAACATTTATTAGAAGAATAGTCATCTATAAACTATACTTCAATATAATCTGAATGAAGTGCGATTAGGAGAATGCAGTCATGAGTGAAGAATGGCTAAGCGATGCGAGAAAGATACCTGATGACGTTATGAGCTATCTCCGAAAGATTG
>JAHJDE010000134.1 GCA_018812525.1 Gammaproteobacteria bacterium | reverse complement strand
TGTATTACAACTATAGCCAAATACGGCAGACCCAGGCAAACTGGATTCTGACTTAATCGAGGAACTTGCAAAATGGCCATCCTGGCCATTTTGCAAGGCGAAAACGAAAATGCGATTTTCCGTTTTCTTCATTTTCAATGGCTTAGGCCATTGAAAATGGCGGTTAATCCCTGAACCGCAAGAGGTTCTTGCAGTTTTGCAAGAACCTCTAATTACCCGATTCTTACCACGCCAGCGCGCGTCAATTTTTTGTATCATGTGTCAATCGTTTGACGCATGATACGACCCATGCCCCTAGCCATCGAACAGCTTCGCAACCTGATCCCCCTCTCCAAACTGAATCAGGAGGCCCTAAACCAGCTCGCCCAACAGGGGGAACTCCTCGACCTCGCCAGTGGATCCACGATTTTCGAGGCAGGCAGCGACGACGACTACATCTATTATCTGCTGGCCGGTCGCGTGAGCATGACCGATCGCGAGGGCAAGGCGGCCCTGCTCAGCGCGGACACCGACCCGGCGCGCTTCGCCTTCGGCAGGTTAAAACCCCGGCCCTCAAACGCCAGGGTCGATTCATCCAGGGCCAAACTATTCCGCCTCAACGGCAGGGAACTCAGCACCCTCATTGCCTGGCATGAACAGGTCAGCGAACAAGAAGATAGCGGACTCAGTTTCGCCGAGATCAGCAGCAGCCTGCTGGTCTCCGAACTGGAACTGGCCGACGGTGAACCCAGCTACAACAACTGGATGATGGCACTCCTGCGCTGCCGCGCCTTTTACAGGGTCCCCCCGGAAAATGTGCAATTGCTGGCGGAGAAGATGGAACCTGTCAGCTACAAGGCGGGCGATATCGTGGTCCGGCAAAACGAGCCCGGCTATTACTACTATGTGATCCGCAACGGCCGCTGCCGTGTACAACACAATGGGGTCGATGTCGGAACCCTCGGTCCCCTGGATGCCTTCGGCGAGGAAGCCCTGCTCTCGGGCAATCCCCGCAATGCCACCGTGGAGATGCTGAGCGACGGTCTCTTGATGCGCCTCTCGCGGGAGCACTTCCACGAACTCCTGATCCACCCCCTGGTCAAGCGCGTATCCTTGGACAAGGCCCTATCCCTCGCCATGCGAGGCGCCATCCTGATCGATGTACGTTCGAGACTGGAATTCCAGCAACAGCGCCTGCTGCGGTCCATCAACATCCCCCTCTTTGTCCTACGGGCAAAGCTGCGGAAACTGACCCCGCGCAAGACCTACATCATCTATTGCGACACCGGCACCCGCAGCGCCGCCGCGACCTTCCTCCTCAACCAAGCCGGCTACGATGCCTATCTGCTGGACGACCCCCAGGCCGCGTTCAAGGTGATGGTGGCGAAGGGCTAATCCAGACCCGAATCAGCCAAAAAACCTCCTTTCAACCCGGTAGGAGCGAACTTGTTCGCGACCGGTCCGGCAAGATCGCGAACAAGTTCGCTCCTACATTATCTCCGCCGATGCATTCGCCTTCCGGGTGAACGGCAGTAGGGGCGGGTTTTAAACCCGCCCCTACCACATTCCTGGCGTTTCATTGCGTTCCTTGCGGTTAAATGTAGGATTTAGGATTAGCCCGAGATGTCCTCTATCCCATGCCGCCGCTGCCGCTTGCGTGGTCGCTCTCCGCTGTTGGCAATGGCAGGGGTCTCGGCCCGCTTGGCCAGCATCAAAAACCCCGGCAATCCCTTCACCCCCGAGCGGCGGAAATCCGCTTCCAGTCCTTCCTCCACCGCCCCCCGATCCAGCCCCAGGCAGACCGGCAGCCCCTGGGCGAGGAGGTCGAACAGCCGCTTCAAGGCGATCTGGCTCGACTGGCCTGTAGTCTCGTGCAACCAGTCGCTCAGGACGAGGAATCGGTCGAAGGGGCGGTCGCCGAGGATCAGCGGGAGAGTAGCGGGAAAACGCCCGGTATTGGCGATCAGGTCCCAGTAACGCGCGAAGCGTTTCAGGCGCTGGAGGCTGAAGAAGTCGATGCGATCGGTGGCCATGACCTCGTAGGGCGGCGCGGGGCTGAAACGCATCCGGGACGCCTCGGCATGGCGAGCGATGGGCGCGCCGCGCAGCCGTTTCAGGATACCCATCTGGATCTCCTGGGGGCGTAGCGCCACCAGCGCATCGAAGCCCCGGCCGAAGCTGGCCATGTCCTCCCCCGGCAGGCCGACGATCAGGTCGGCGTGGAGGTGGGCCTCTGTCCGGTCGCGCAGCCAGGCCAGATTCTTCCGGGTCAGCTCATTGTCCTGGCGGCGGCTGATGAGTGCCTGCGCCTCGGAATTGAAGCTCTGCACCCCGATCTCCAATTGCAGCGTACCGGCCGGAAAGCGTTGCAGCAACGCTTTCAGCCGCTCCGGCAGATGGTCCGGGACCAGCTCAAAGTGGAGAAACAACCGCTCGTCCAACCGCGCCAGGAAGAACTCCAGGATGGCTGTTGCTGTATGGGGGTTGAGGTTGAAGGTGCGGTCCACGAACTTGAAATGGCGCAGTCCCCGCCGGTAGAGCCGGTCCATCTCGCGCAAGAAAGCCTCCAGATCGAAGCCGTGGGCCGTCTTGTCCAGGGCCGAGAGGCAGAACTCGCACCTGAAAGGGCAGCCGCGCGAGGCCTCCACATAGATGACCCGATGGGCGATGTCCTCGTCCGTATAGCCATCGTAGGGGAAGGTCAGCCGATCAAGGGCGGGCGGCGGGGCGTGCAGTACTTTCTCCACAGGTGGGTCCCCGGCCAGGACGCGGCGGCAGAGACCGGCGAAGGCCAAGTCGGCCTGGCCTGTGATCAGATAATCGGCCGTCTCGACAATGGGCTGGCCCTGCCACTCATGGCTGACTTCCGGCCCACCCAGGACAAGGATGACCTCCGGCGCGATGGCCTTCAGCAACCCGGCCAGCCGCGCCGACTGTTCCGCGTTCCAGATATAGACCCCGATGCCGATGATGCGCGGCCGCGCCCGCAAGAGCTGCTCGGCGATATCGGCCAGGGTCGGTTCCAGGGTGAATTCCCGGATCGCCGTTTCCCCCCGCAACTCGCCCATGTTGGCAAGCAAATAGCGCAGCCCCAGGGCGGAGTGGATATAGCGGGCGTTGAGGGTGGTGAGGAGGATTTGGGGCACAGGCGCAAGGTCTGGTGGACGCAGTTCCGTCCCAGGAGAAGGCGAGGATCACTCGACCAGAAAACGGCTCAGGAACTGGGCGGTGACCCGGTCCATGCTGTTGATGTGCTGGTTGAACCAGCCGGGCCAGTCCAGGAACAGGAATTTGGCCAGGGGTTCGACCGCATTGGTATCGAGCCACTGCCGTTGCAGCCCCTCCAGCTCCCGCAATATCCGCTCGTGCTCGCCGCTGTGCATGGGATAGGGGGGGAAGCCATGTGCCTGCATCAACCGGTTCTCGCGGGCAAAGTGGTCGCGGGTGTGCTCGACCCATTCGCCGACCTTCGCGGTGATGGCCGGCACATCCACCGCGCCCTCCATCCCCTGTTCCAGCAGGACGCCCAACTGATTGACGAGGTCCAGTTCTTCCCGATGGGTGGCGTTCATGGAGGCCAAGGCGACCTGGGGTATGGCCGATGCGTCCAGGACGGGGGTGCGATAGGGTTTCATGACGGATTCCTGATGAGTGAACAACTGCCCCGATGGTAGTCGAGTTTCAGGTACCCATTACATGAAAATGATCAAGTTTCTGCCGATTGCCGCAACCGGTATCTGAGCCGATTCATCCCCGGCCGGTCTCGCAGAAACAACAGCTCCAGCCCCCGTTCTGTGCGGGCCTCCAGCAGCAGGCAGCCCGGTAGTTCGAGATGACGCAAGGCCTTCACCGGCTGGTCCGCCATGGGGAAGGCGAGGCGCCAGCCGAGGCTCGGGTTCCATTTGAGGACGTGGGGATGGGGACCCTCCTGTTCCCTTCGCCACCAGTAATGAGCGCACCAGGCGACGAGGGGAAACAATGCCAAGGCCCAGTCTGAGGCAACGCTAGTGATCAGGGCGCCCGCGAACCCGGCCAGATGGGCGGCGAGGAGATAGGCCCGTCGGCAACGCCGGTCGCTGATGTCGATAAAGAGTGGTGGTTCGCTGTGATGGGACAAGGTACTTCGGCCCTTGGCTTATCCTAAATTCATCATTTAACCGCAAAGAAACACGAAGAATATCGTAGGGGCGGGTTTAAAACCCGCCCGTACAAACCCTCCCGTACAAACCCGCCCCTACGATATTCTTCGCGGTTGAAAGGAGGTTTTATTGGTCCTGCTCGAACAACGCACGCAAGAATTTGAACAGCTTGCGGGCGGCGGCGGGCGGCCTTTCCAGTTCACGCTCCCGCTTGGCGGCACGGATCAACTGGCGCAACTGTTGGCGATCTGCCTGGGGCTGTTCCTCCAGGAGTCCCTCCAGGGCCTCGTCGCCCTCGTCGATCAGCCGGTCCCGCCAGAGTTCCAATTCATGAAAGTGGCGGTTGCTGGCGGCGTTCCTGCCGTCGATCGCTTCGAGGAAGCGATCCACCGGCTCAAGCTCCTCTCCGGAGAGGAGCTTGGCGAGGAAGCGCTGTTGGCGGCGGCGGGCATCCAGTGCCTTGATGCGGCGCCCCTCGGCCAGTGCCTGGGTGGTCCGTTCGGACAGGCCCAGCGGCGCAAGGCGTTGCTCGGAGAAGGTCAGCAACCGGTCGGCCAGCTTTTGCAGGGCGACCATCTCCCGCTTCTGTGCACTCTTGTTGGGGCGGACGGCGTAGACCCGCTCCTCTGGCTCCTCGCCCGCCTCGGGATTGTGCTGGCCCACATAGACGACCTCCATGCCCCCCTCCTGATACTCGTCCAGATCATCATCCTGGTCGTCGATTTCTTCAAATTGGTCTCTCATGGCTCTCATCATCTCCTTGTTTAACCGCGAAGGACGCGAAGAAACGCCAGGAATAGGGTGCGGGCGTGTGCGTCCTTTGCGGTTGAAATGAGGTTTCCAGGCTCATTCCAAGTGCAATATCTGGAGTTGCAGATTCCGCTCGCCACGGAACTCGTTCACCTCCAGCCGATAGACCGCCCGGATCTCGTCGGCCGGCCGGTCGGCCCATTCCGCCATATAAAAGGCGATGGCGTCCACATCCGGCCCGCTGGTCAGCGGTCGCAACTGCATCTTCAGGTGGTTTTCGCCGACGATGCGCCAGTTCAGCACCCGGAAGCTACCGTCGAAGGTCGGCTCGGGGAAGTGCTGGCCCCAGGGGCCGGCCTCGCGCAGCATGGCCGCCGTCTCCAGGTTGAAGCGGCCGGGCTCCAGTTCGCCGTCCGTGTGCAGACTGGGTTCGATCCCCTGTTCCCCCAACTGTTCCCGGACCGCCTGATCGAAGGCGCCATGGAAACGGTTGAAATCCCCATCGTTCAGGGTCACCCCCGCTGCCATGGCATGGCCGCCGAAGCGAACGATCAGGCCGGGGTGGCGGGCGGCGATGGCATCCAGGGTATCGCGCAGGTGCAGTCCCTCGATGGAACGCCCGGAGCCCTTGAGGGTGCCGTCCCCGGCCGGGGCGAAGGCGATTACCGGGCGGTGAATGCGGTCCTTGACCCGCGAGGCGACGATGCCCACCACCCCCTGATGCCAGGCATCGCCGAAGAGACAGACGCCGAAGGGCCAGTCCTCGTCATTGCCCCGCAGCAGCCCGTCCAGGACATCCTCGGCCTCACGGCGCATCTCCACCTCGATGACGCGGCGCTCACGATTGAAGGCATCCAGGCGTTCGGCCAGCCGTTTCGCCTCGAAGGGATCGTCGGTCAGGAGGCATTCGATCCCCAGGGTCATGTCGTCCAGGCGGCCGGCGGCATTCAGGCGGGGCGCAGCGGCAAAACCCAGATCGGCCGCCGTGGCCTTGGCGGTATCGCGGCCCGCTGCCGCCAGCAGGGCGCGGATGCCGGCCACCCCTCTCCCGGAGCGGATGCGTTGCAGTCCCTGCCCCACCAGGATGCGGTTATTGCGATCCAGGGGGACCACGTCTGCCACTGTGCCCAGGGCCACCAGATCGCAGAGCAGGCCCAGGTTGGGCTCCGGCCGCGCGGTGCTGTCGAACCAGCCCGACTCGCGCAGTCGGGCGCGCAGGGCCAGCAGCAGATAAAAGACCACCCCCACCCCCGCCAGGGCCTTGCTGGGAAAGGTGGCATCGTCAAGGTTGGGGTTAATGATGGCATCGGCATCCGGCAGCCGGTCACCGGGCAGGTGGTGATCGGTGATGACGACAATCACGCCGGCCGCCTTGGCGGCCGCGACACCCTCGATGCTCGACACCCCGTTATCGACCGTCAAAATCATATCGGGCGAGCGGGTCAGGGCCAGTTCGACGATCCCCTGCGACAGGCCATAGCCGAAGCGGAAACGGTCCGGGGCCAGGTAATCGACCTGTCCGAAGCCCAGGGCGCGCAGGCCGCGTACGGCCAGGGCCGTGCCGGTGGCGCCGTCGGCGTCGTAGTCGCCGACCACCAGGATGCGGTTGTTCGCCAGCAGACATTGCCGCAACAGATCGACCGCCACAGCCACCCCGTCCATGTGCTCCGGCGAGATCAGCCCCCCGGGCGCGAGGTCCAGCTCCTCGGGCGAACGGATGCCCCGCGCCGCGTAGATCCGGCCCAGCAGGCCATCCAGGCCCGAGAGTGAAAGCACAGCCTCGGGGCAGGCCTCGCGCTGCAGGATCCGTGGCTTGACTCTGTTCGTGTTCACTTATGGCACAATTCAGGGATGAAAGCGGCCCATGATACGACACAAAGCCGACGGGGCGGGATCTGGTCTCCGCCCCACCCGGCCGATTCCAGCCCCGATCTGCCCGGCGTCCATATCTGGCTTGCCGTTCTGGACCGCATCAGGGCCGATCCCGGAGTCCTCTCGGCAGAGGAGCGGCGAAAGGCGGACGAATTCAGCCAGGCTGAGATGCAGCAACGCTACCTCGCCACTCGCACCTTTTGCCGCCAGGTCCTCTCCCGCTACGCAGGGATCGCGCCGGAGAGATTGGAACTGGCGCTGGCCGCCAACGGCAAGCCCTATCTCCCCGGCGATGACCCGCTCCAGTTCAACCTGAGCCACAGCGGCCCCCTGGGCCTACTGGCGGTGTGCCGGGACCGGGCGGTCGGTATCGACCTTGAGCCGGTCAGGGCGCGTCCGAACCTGCTCGCCATCGCCCGGCGCGTCCTGGACCAGGCCATCGTCGAAGGGCTGACTGCCCTTTCGGATGAACGGGAACGGATAGAATATTTCACCCGGTCCTGGACCGGCTTCGAGGCCCGCCAGAAGCTGACCGGCAACGGCATCTTCGGCCCCAGGACGGCCCCGCCCCACCGCATCTATCCCTTTGCCCCGCAACCCGGCTGGCTGGCTGCCCTGGCGGTGGAGGGCGAGACCGATCCACCGCTGCACTTTTTCGAGTTTCAACCCCATTTTCTCGCGCAAAGACGCCAAGGAACCCCATGAATATCGTAGGGGCGGGTTTGAATCCCGCCGTACAAAACCCGCCAAGTGATGCCCTGATGGGGAATATCTCATTGCTTTCTCTGCGTCTTTGCGACTTTGCGTGAGATGAACCGGAGAATCACCGCCATCATCCTCGCCGGCGGCCGCGGCTCCCGCATGGGCGGCGCGGACAAGGGTCTGATCGATTTCGAGGGCCGCCCGCTGGTGGCCCATGTCATCGAACGCATCGCCCCCCAAGTTGCGGGGATACTTATCAGCGCCAACCGTAACCTGGTAATCTATGAGAGATTTGGCTACCCCCTGGTCAGTGATGAGCTGAGCGACTTTCAGGGCCCCCTGGCAGGCATTGTCGCCGCCGGCAGGCGGGCCGAGACCGGGCTGATCTGCGTGGTGCCCTGCGACACCCCCCAGCTCCCGGAGGATCTGGTGTCCCGGCTGTCAGGGGCGATGGAAAAACAGGACGCCGAGATCGCCCTCGCCCACGACGGCGGGCGGAGCCAGCAACTTTGTCTCCTGTTCCGGTGGGGGCTGCTGGCAGACATGGCGCACTACCTGGACCGGGGCGAACGGCGGGTGATCAGTTGGATCGAATCCCACCGCTGGACGACGGCGGACTTCTCCGACCGGCCTGAGTCCTTCAGAAACCTCAACCGGCCGGATCATCGCCTATCCTGATTCCGAAACAGGGGGCTGCACCATGGACAGTCAAGCCCCTTTTCCCGGAGAATAGAGGAAAACACAATCACTTATTGAGGAACTTGCAAAATGGCCATCCTGACCATTTTGCAAGGCGAAAACGAAAAATGCGATTTTTCGTTTTCTTCATTTTCAATGGCTTAGGCCATTGAAAATGGCGGTTCATCCCTGAACCGCAAGAGGTTCTTGCAGTTT
>JAHJDE010000133.1 GCA_018812525.1 Gammaproteobacteria bacterium | reverse complement strand
CAATGATCGCCGAAACGCGAAGATCAACCGAATTGATAAACAGGGTTTATCAAGCCGGACTTGAGATTTTCGCGTGGGCAGATCATGGTAAACCATAGAATATTTCCATTTGAAACGCCTACGGCAGGGGACAGACCACGGTTCTTCGGTTTTCGACAAGAAAACTGTGGTCTGTCCCCTGTTTCCCCTTGTTTCCCCGCCTGTTTCCCCGGGCCAGGCCGATGACCCAACCCGGCGCCCCACCTATCCGGCAATCTTAGAAAAAATACGGCTGGCATCCCTTGGCGGCAGGATTGGAATCCCCTCGATCTCTTTGAGATCCGACAAATCCTTATCCCCTGACACCACAAGATCTGCCCCGCCCGACAAGGCAAGCTCCAGAAACATGTTGTCCTTATCGTCGCGGCAGGCTGTGGTGCTCCGCCGGATAACCACCTGTTCACCCACCTTTTCCAGTAGTGCGACAAACTCAAGCCCTTCTTCAAGACTGAAGTAGGGCCGGAATTTCTGCCTTCCGCACTTGCCGGACAGCTCTTGCAGCACCGGAGCCGACAGCAACAGCCGATGTTGCTTGATTACATGCGCCACGACCGCCCCCGGCACTGAGTCGCGCTTGATGAGGAAGCTGAGGAGTACGTTGGTGTCGATGACCACCCGTAGCGGGCGGTCAGTCACGCAGAAGCGCCTCTAACTGCGCCTCTGTCATGTCTTTGGTCCGGGAGCTGACCCGTTCGCTGAGTTGTAGAAGCTGCGCGACCGCAGTTCTACGGCTCCACTCCCGCTTAATGGCCTCGATCAGAAATCCTCGCTTGTCGGGCTGGGTCTCCACGAGGTTTGCCACGTCGTCCGGCAAGTCCATGGCGATGTTCATTTGTGCTCCTTCAATGGGTTAGTGATCTGAATGAGGCCAGTATAGCGCCGGGCCAAACCCACCGCCCAGCCCGGCGCAGGTTCGTCAAGCCGCCTTCTCCTTGATAAAAAGGAGTTCCCCACCCCTGACCTCGACTCGAATCCCATCCCCCGGCCCGAACTCGCCGCGCAGGAGGCGCTGGGCCAGGGGGTTTTCCAGTTGTTGCTGGATGGCTCTCTTCAAGGGCCTTGCACCATAGACGGGATCGAAACCGGCCTCGCCGAGTTTGTCGAGGGCGGCGTCGCTGATTTCCAGACGCAGGTCGCGGTCGGCCAGGCGTTTGCGCAGGTAGCCGATCTGGATAGCGGCGATGGCGCGGATCTGGTCGCGGCCCAGGGGGTGGAAGACCACGGATTCATCGACGCGGTTGATGAATTCGGGGCGGAAGTGGTGGCCGACGATTTCCATGACGGCGGATTTGATCGCTTCGTAGTGGGAATCTTCCCTCACCCCCGGCCCCTCTCCCGGAGGGAGAGGGGAGGAGGAGAGTGGTCCCTCTCTCTGAGGGAGCGAAAAAGTAAAAAAGTACGGGGTCCGGGGTCAAAAAGTACGGGGTCAAGTCTAACATTCCAACATTTGTTGGAATGTTAGACTTGACCGTTCGCAGCGCGGTAAGTTGGGCTGAGGCACGAAGCCCAACGGGCGCCGGTGCTGAATGTTGGGTTACGGCGGAATACGCCTAACCCATCCTACGGGCTTTCATTTGCTCCCCTCGGCCCATACGGGCTTGATGTTTCCACAAAGATCCGCATAATCTGGCCAGATGATATGGCTAGTTTGGGGGCGAATATGCACACAGCGAGTTGGCGTTTACAGGATGCAAAGAATCAATTCAGCAAGGTGGTTGATGCGGCGTTGCACGGTGAACCGCAGCGAGTCACGCGCCGTGGCCGCGATGCGGTAGTGGTGGTCGCCGCGGCGGATTATGAGCGGATGTTGCGCCATGAGAGGGCCGATAGCCCCGATTTTGTCGCGCATTTGTTGGCCATGCCTCGTGATGACGGCGAATTCGCGCGGGCGGATCTCGACCTTCGTGAGGCCGAATTCTGATGTACCTGCTCGATACGGTTGTCATTTCCGAACTGCGCAAGCGCCAGCCCGCGCCGACGGTAGTGCAATGGCTGTCACAGCGTGTCGAGTCCGAGCTGTTCCTGAGCGTGCTGACGATCGGTGAAATCCAGCGCGGAATTGCAGGCAAGCGTCAGGATGACCCGGTATTTGCCGCTGCCTTGTCGGGTTGGCTCGATGCGCTTCTCAGGAACTATGGGGATCGCATTCTGCCGGTGACCACGGAGGTTGCGCGTTTGTGGGGGGATTTGAGGTGGCGCGCGAAGCATAGCGGGGCCGATGTGCTGATTGCCGCCACCGCGCTTTCACGCGGGCTGGTGGTGGTAACGCGCAATGTGCGGCATTTCGATCCGCTGGGCGTTAAGGTGGTCGATCCGTTTTAGCCCGTAGGAAGAAAGTACGGGGTCAAGTCTAACATTCCAACATTTGTTGGAATGTTAGACTTGACCGTTCGCAGCGCGGTAAGTTGGGCTGAGGTACGAAGCGCCAACGGGCGCCGGTGCTGAATGTTGGGTTACGGCGGAATACGCCTACCAACCTGCGGGCTTTCATTTGCACCCCTCAGCCCGTAGGGTGCGGTGAGCTTGCGAACCGCACCGCTCGCGTGACCACTCTGTCCAATCGGTGCGGTTCGTACCTCACCGCACCCTACGAGCTCACACGTTAGGCCTTTTACTCGGAGTACAGATGGCATCCCCTCACAACGACAAACTCGCGGTCCTCATTGATGCTGACAACGCGCAGGCATCAATAGTTGGCGAGTTACTCGCAGAGATTTCACGCTATGGCACAGCGAGCGTGAAACGTGCATACGGTGATTGGACTACAACGAACCTAAAGGGCTGGAAAGATGTGCTGCATAAGATTGCAATTCAGCCCATGCAGCAGTTCAGCTATACAGCCGGCAAAAATTCGACTGATTCGTCGCTGATCATTGACGCTATGGATTTGCTCCATGCAGGCAGTCTCAATGGCTTTTGTCTCATTTCATCAGACAGCGACTTCACCCGCCTTGCAACACGTATTCGAGAGGCTGGTTTGGTCGTTTATGGGTTCGGAGAAAAAAAGACTCCTCAAGGTTTCGTTGCGGCCTGCGACAAGTTCATTTACACCGAAATCCTGAGGCCTCAACAAGCAGCTACCGTTGCAGAAGATGAGGCACTAGAACCAGTGGAGCCGTTAATTCGGAACGCTATTGCGGCGACCGCGAAAGAAAACGGTTGGGCACCTCTCTCGGCCGTTGGCTCCATGATTGTAAAAAACAGTCCGTCGTTTGATCCTCGAAACTACGGATGTCTGAAATTGGGAGAACTCGTGCGCAAACAAGCTTACCTTGAAGTCAAGGAAGTCTCGGCTGGCGATGGTTCAGCTATCGTCCATCTGCATGTGCGCCCCACGGCCTAACCCAT
>JAHJDE010000132.1 GCA_018812525.1 Gammaproteobacteria bacterium | reverse complement strand
CAGGCCATATTTGGCCGAACCTCAATCGCAAAATCCTCGACGTAGCGCTGCTACGCCTGCGGTTTTGCTCAATCGGTTCGACCAAATCTGACCTAAATCCGAGCGCAATATTGCTCAAGTTATTCTTGCTCGACGCCTTACACGTTTTTTCACAGCCTCTCAGGGCTGGCCCGCCCCGGCCTGGGCCTGGGGAATGCGTATCTCCTGCTCGCTGTAGGAACCCTCGTCCGCTCGGGTATGACAGGCGTTGCAGTGGCTGAGGGATCGGATCTCGGGATTGTCCTTCACCCGCTGTAGATCCACCTTGGCGTGCTCCTTTACGAAATAGGGCAGTTCGCTGATGCGTAGCGGCGGCTCGCGGCCGGCAATCGCCGTCATTTTGGCCGAAACCGCGTAGTTGTTCCTTCCCGCCGCATTGTTCAGCAGATAGTTCCGGACGGCGTTGGCCTCGTCAGGCGGGAGTTCTGCATGGTCCCCGAAGTGGCTCGACAATTCAGCCATCAGCCTTTCCCATGACAGCGCGGGGAGTAGACCGGGCTGGTAGGGGAAGTGGCAGCTCCCGCAGGCCTCCTTGTAGCGGGCATCATCGACCGGGGCCACGCCGGGCAAGGGCTTCTCCACCCATTTATTTTGCAGGTAACTTTCGCGCTCATCCGCCAGCGCCGGTACGCCCCCGGCCAGCAGGGATAGGGTCAGACAGAGCATGTGCCTATGGCTTTTCATGATTCACCTCAATAGTTGCGTTGGTAAATGAATAACAGATGCCGTGCAGAACGCCTCGCGTGGCTATCGGAGATTTGGAACAGAAGCTGAGGATATGCCAGGCAGCTGAAACGAAGCTGAATACCCCATCGGCCCCGGAGCGGGCCAACGCAACCCGTAGGAGTGATTTCCAAGCGCGATCCTTCGCCATCGCGCCTGCAAGGCGCTCCTACGGCACGGCGATGTAACTCGCCTAATCACCCGCGCTTGGGCAGCATGCGCGTCAGAGCATTGTCGCGCAGGATGTAGTGGTGGAACAGCCCCGCCAGGGCATGGAGCCCGATGAGGAAATAGCCGGTGGTGCCGACGGTCTTGTGCAGATCCTTGATGGTCCCCGCCAGTTCCTTGTCCGCGCCCATCAGCGGCGGCAGTTCCAGTCCAAAGAAGGGGATGGGCTTGCCGGCCGCGCTCAGGGTCAGCCAGCCGGCTATCGGCAAGGCAATCATCATGGCATAGAGCAGCAGGTGCATCAGTCTCGCCAATCCGTTCTGCCATTGCTGGGGTTCGGAGACGATAACTGGGGTCGTGCCGCTCAGGCGGACAGCGATTCGCCCCAGCGTCAGCAGAAAGACCAGCATGCCGAGCATGAAATGCCAGGCCTTGAGGGCCTCGCGGGGATCGCTGCCCTTGGGGTAGAGTTCGCGCAGCTCGATACAGGCATAGACGGCGATGAGCAACAGCAGCATCAGCCAGTGCATCCCGATGGAGAGCAGGCCGTAGCGCTCGGTGGTGTTTTTCAGTGTCATGTCATATCTCCTGGTTTTGGCAGAACAGAAAGTTGGTAACTATTGAGGTTCTTGCAAAACTGCAAGAACCTCTTGCGGTTCAGGGATGAACCGCCATTTTCAATGGCCTAAGCCATTGAAAATGAAGAAAACGAAAAATCGCATTTTTTGTTTTCGCCTTGCAAAATGGCCAGGATGGCCATTTTGCAAGTTCCTCACTATTCATCTCAATTCGGAAATTGCCCCCTCCCCCTTTGCAGGGGGAGGGTTGGGGAGGGGGTAAGAGGTCGATTCGGGCATAGGTGCCTGGTCTACGCTGACCCTCCCCCCAACCCCCTCCCAGAGGGAGGGGGGCTGAAAAGTTACAAAGGTTGTTGGTATCAATTCCCCACCCCAACCCTCCCCCATCGGGGGAGGGGGTAGGAGGGTCAGGGCAACACAGGAAAGGAGACCCGGACCCGCAGGCCGCGCCCCTCCAGCCCCTCGTCCAGGACGATGCGTGCGCCGTGCAGTTCGACGATGCGTTCGACGATGGACATCCCCAGGCCGCTGCCCGTGGCCTGGACCCCCTGGCCCCGGTGGAAGCGGGCGAACATCCGCTCCCGCTCTGCCGCCGGGATGCCGGGGCCGTTGTCGGCCACCTCCAGATAGGGCCCGCCCGACGCCGTTCCGGTAGACACCGTGACCTGCCCTCCCTCCGGGGTGTAGCGAACGGCGTTGTCCACCAGGTTGCGCAGCAGGATCTGGAGATAGGCCGCATCGCCGCCGGCCTCGACCGCCGTCGGCGCGTCCAGTCCCAGGTCGATCTCCTTGTCCAGGGCCTTCTGGCTGTGGCCGGAGACTACCTCCAGCGCCAGGGCGCGCAGATCGACCCGCCTTTTCTCCAGCAGATCGCGGTCGCGCGCCTCGGCCCGCGCCAGGGTCAGCAGTTGATCGACCAGGTGGGCGGCCCGGTCCACCCCCTCGCCGATGCGCCCCAGGCAGCGGCGCATCTCCGCGTCTTCGGTATTGCGCGCGGCCACCTGGACGTTGGTCTTGAGGGCGGCCAGGGGGGTGCGCAGTTCGTGGGCGGCATCCGCCGTGAAGCGCCGCTCGTTTTCCATGGCGGTGCGGATACGGCCGAACAGCCGGTTGATGGCCTCGACCAGGGGCAGCGCCTCGCGCGGGGCATCCCGGTTGGGAACGGGGTCGAGGGACCCCGGCTCGCGGCGACCGACCTCGCGGGTCAGGCGCACCAGGGGATGCAGCCCGCGGCTGACCCCGAACCAGACCAGCAGCAACTGGACCGGAAAGGCGATCAGGATGGGCATCAGGGTATTGAAGACCACGTTCTCCGCCAGTTCGTGCCGAATCGCAACTTGCTCGCCGACCTGGACATAGAAGCCCGTGGCCGGGTCGTCGATGGCGAAGCCGCGCCACTGGACCCCGCCCTTCCCGGTATCGAAGTAGCCGGCGGGGGTATGGCCGATATCCGGCGCGCCGGGGGACTTCAGCAGCACCTCGCCGCTGTAGTAGCGCGCCGTCAGGAAGAGCTTGGCCTCGTACTCGTGCACAGCCTGGTCCCAGAAGTCCTCCAGCTCGACCTCGTCCTTGCCCTTCTTCACCTGCCCGGCGAGAAAGGCGGCCAGGGCGGGATTGCGGCGCAGGTGTTCCTCACCGAGGAGGGCCATCAACTGCTCGACCTTGCGCGACCGCTCAAGCTCCTCGCCGACCTCGTGCCGGAGCAGCGCGGTGAGGACGCGGGCCTCGATGGCCAGGTTGGCGTCGAAGACCTCCTCCACCTCGTGGGAGGACTGGCGATAGACCAGGGCGATCACCGTCAGCCAGACCAGCAGGGTGGAGGCCCCCAGGATGAGCAGCAGCTTGAAGCGGAGGGATAGATTCTGCGGGAACATCTCAGCCCTCCCGGGGGATCATGTAGCCGACCCCGCGAATGGTGCGGATCAGCTCCTTGCCCAGCTTCTTGCGCAGGTGATGGACATGCACCTCCACGGTGTTGCTTTCCACCCCCTCGCCCCAGCCGTAGAGCAACTGTTCCAGGCGCTCGCGGGTCAGGGCGCGGCCCCGGCTCTCCAGCAGGGCCTCCAGGATGGCGATCTCCTTGGGGTGCAGACTCACCTCCTCCCCCTCGAAGGTGACACTGCGCGCGGCGGGATCGAGGGTCAGCGCCCCGTGGCGGATCAGGGGCGAGGCGCGCCCCGCCCGCCGCCGGCCGATGGCGCGCAGGCGGGCGCTGAGTTCATCCAGGTCGAAGGGCTTGACCAGGTAATCGTCGGCGCCCAGGTCCAGGCCCCGCACCCGGTCCTCGATGGCGTCGCGGGCGGTCAGGATCAATACCGGCAGGTCCGATCCCCGCTGGCGCAACGCACGCAGAACCGTCAGCCCATCCTTGCGCGGCAGGCCCAGGTCCAGCACCAGCAGCTCGTGTCCCTCCAGGGCCAGGGCCTGGTCGGCGGCGATGCCGTCGCGCACCCAATCCACGTCGTAGCCCGCCTGTACCAGGCCCGCCTGGATGGCGGAACCCAATAACTCATCGTCTTCGACCAGCAAAACGCGCATAGACCCCTCGGGTTAATTTTATTTCCAAGATCGTTCCCACGCTCCAGCGTGGGAATGCCGTTAGCGACGCTCCGGCGTCGCGAGTTGCCGAAAGAGTGCGCAACGCCTGCCGGGGTTTCGGGACGCTGGAGCGTCCGGGGATGCGTTCCCACGCTCCAGCGTGGGAACGATCAATCCTCTCCCGCCTCCGGTCTACCGCCTTAAGGATTCACGCTCATTTTTGCACGGGCCTTGGCCAGGGCCAGCCGGATCTCCTCACGCCGTCCGCTATCGGCAATCTCACGGCCGGGGCGGCCCGGCGCGGTCAGGGCCTGTTCCAGCGCCCGGATGGCGCCCTTGTAATCGCCCTGATCAAGGAGGAAATCGCCATAGAAATAGTTGGCGTCGATCCCCTTGGGGTTCAGCTTCACCGCCTTCTCCAGGTGGACGCGGGCCTTGGCATCGTCACCGAATCCCATCGGCCAGCCGGGGACCTGATAATAGAGGCTGCCGAGACTGGTGTGGATGGAGCCATCCAGGGCGTCGGGCTCGATGGCCTCGGCCCGTTCCAGCAGGGACTTGGCCTCCTTGACATAACCCAGAGCCCCGCCCAGGGCACCCTTCTCGCCGGCCAGGCTGGCCTTGATGATGGCCTCCCATACCAGCGGGGCCGCCGTTTTCTCGGCAGCGGAAAGGCGATGGGCGCGCTCTGCCAGGGCCTCGAAGGCCGCCCCGCGCTCCCTCTGCGGGAGCTGGTACTTGATGCGCGCCCATTCGGACTGGATGGCGTTCAGTTCGGTCGATTCCGCTGCCGGCACCGGGCCGGCCAGCAGCAGGGACAGGGATAGGGCGATGCCCAAAATGGTCTTTTTCATACGAAGGTTCTCTCTACAAAATATTCGGAAATTACCCCCTACCCCTTTGCAGGGGGAGGGTTGGGGAGGGGGTAAGAGGTCGATTCAGGCATAGGTGCTTGGTCTGCGCCGGCCCTCCCCCAACCCCTCCCTGAGGGAGGGGGGGCTGAATAGTTGCCTCTGATCTTCAGACCTCGCGGGCGAAGGGTTCCATGACACGGTTCTGCTTGCGCAGGGCCAGGTCCACCAGACGCGGCAGCAGCGCGTTGATACGGACGAACAGCTTCTCCGGGAAGCCCAGGTAACGGTCCTTGGCGTCCCGGTCGATGGCCTCCACGATCTGCTCGACCACCCACTCCGGTTCGTCCATGTTCATCCCCACCGCCTCGGACATACGGTAGATGGCGCCGGTGTTGAGCTTGGTGCGCACCGCGCGGGGGGCAATGTAGGTAACACCAACCCCGCTGCCCTCCAGCTCTCTCCGCAGTGCCTCGGAGAAGCCTCGCAGACCGAACTTGCTGGCCGAGTAGGCGGCGAACCAGGCGAAACCGATGGCGCCGAAGGTCGAGCCGATGTTGACCACCCGGCCGCCGCTCTCGCGCAGATGGGGCAGGGCCTCCCGCGTCAGCAGCAGGGGCGTGGTCAGGTTGAGGCGGATGATCCGCTCCAAGACCACCGGGTCCTCCTCGTCCAGGGGGCGGAAGCTGAGCAGCCCGGCGACGTTGATCAGCAGGTCGAGCCCGCCCAGGGCGCGGCGGGCGCGCTCCACCACCTCGCCCAAGCGGGGGGTGTCCAGCAGATCGGCGGGGATGGCCTCGGCCTTGCCCCCCAGCCCCTTCCGGATGGACTCCAGGGCCTCGGCATTGCGGTCCACCAGAGCCACCCGCGCGCCGCGCTGGGTCAGAGCCTCGGCCAGCAGGGCGCCGATGCCGCCTGCCGCCCCGGTCAATAGGATACGTTTACCTTCGAGTTGCATGGGATGACCTCGTGTCTCAGGCCGCCGCTGCGTTGAGCGTCAGCGGCAGGTTGCGGAAGATGTCGCCATAGAGCTTGTAGAAGCGCTTGGCGGTGTGGATGACGAACCCTTGATCGGCCGGGTCCTCGATCCGGTTCATCAGCCCCTGGTAGAAATCCATATGAGAAATATCGAGGGAGCCGTGGCTGTTGAGATAGGTGAAGGCCTTTTTCGGCAGCCCCAGGTTATTGCGGGTCGCCTCGGCCGCCTCGGTGGCCAGCTTGACGCTGGTTCCCTCCAGCACCAGCACCATGCCCAGGAAGCCGATGGGATTGAGCCGATCGACGATGTGGTAGGCATAGGCGCACATCAGCTCGGCCGCCATGCCGGGGACGCCGTGGCGCACCGCCTCGGCATCGCCGCCGCAGACGGCGATGTCGTTGAGAATCCAGTCCTGGTGGCCCACCTCCTCTTCGATGTACTCCGCCATTGCGTCGCGCAGCCATTCGGCCTGATGGGGGATGCGCGAACCGCAGGCCATCAGCAGCGGCGTGGTGTGCTTGACGTGGTGGTAGGCCTGGACGAGGAAGGCGAGGTAGCTCTCCAGGGATAACTCGCCCCGCCAGCCGTGCTGCACGAAGGGAATGGCGAGCAGCGCGTTGCGCTCGGTCTCGGTCTCGGCCAAAAGGCGTTGGTAAAAGTCGCTCATGCGGCTTGCTCCTCTGCTCGGTAAAGGTTTTCGATCTGTTGTTGATATTGGCGGTAGACCGCCTCGCGCCGCACCCGGCCGGTGCCGGTCAGCAGGCCGTTCAGGGGGGTGAAGGGCTCGGCGGCGGTGATCCATTGGGCGACCTGGGCGTAATCGGGCAAGCTGGCGTTGGCCCCGGCGATGGCGGCCTCCAATGCCGATTCGCTGGCCCCCGGAGCGGCAAAGATCACCGCCAGGTTCCAGGGCCGCGCCTCGCCGAAGACCGCCGCCTGGGCGATGGCGGGTTCCAGGGTCAGTTCTCGCTCCACCCACTCGGGCGCAACGTTGCGGCCGAAGGCGGTGATGAAGAGGTTGCGCCGGCGGCCATGCAGTCGGAGAGATCCTTCCCCGTCGAAGGCGCCCATATCGCCGCTGGCCCAGGCGCCCTGGGGGGGCGATTCGCCCAGATAACCGGCGAACCCCGGTCCGGCGATCTGGACCTCGCCGTCGTCGGCGAGGGTCAGGCGCACATGGGGCAAGGGCCGGCCCACCGTCCCCGGCCGGTTGTGCCGGGGGGTATTGAGACAGACCACCGAGGCGCATTCGGAGAGGCCGTAGCCCTCGTAGACCGGCAGGCCCAGCGCCGCCGCCCGTTCCAGCAGGCGCGGCGAGACCGGGGCGCCGCCAATGGCGCCGAAGCGCAGGGCCTGCGGCCTTGGCAGTCCGGCCTCAATGGACTCCACCAGCCCTTGCAGGCTCTGGGGGGAGAAGATGGCGGTGGTGGCGCGATACTGTTCCAGGGCCAGGGTCATGGCGACCGCGTCCAGGCGCGAGGAACCCGCCAGCCCCACCTCGGGGCAGCCCGGCAGAATGGCGGTGGCGCCACCCCAGAGGGACGTGTAGATGCCGGCGATGTTCTCCAGCAACACGGACAGGGGCGTCAGGGCCAGGTGGCGGTCCGCCGGCGTCACCTCCACCGCCCCGGCCAGGGAACGGACCACCGGCTCCATGTGGTTCCAGCCCAGCATCACCCCCTTGGGCTCCCCGGTGGTGCCGGAGGTGAAGGTCAGTTTGCGGACCCCGGCGGGCACGGCGTGGGGGTTGCCCGGCAGATCGATCCAGCTCAGGGAACGGCCAGCGACCCGCAGCTCGCTATGGGATTTAGGCAGACCCAGGCGCTCGCACAGGGGGCCTGCCTGATCGGTGATCAGTGCCTGGGCCCCGGAGAGTTTCAAGGCATGGCACATCTGCCCCGTCGAAAAGAAGGGCGGCAGCGGAACCAGACAGAGGCCGGCATGGAGCGCCGCCAGGTCGATTAGCGCCCAGGCCGGACCGTTGTCCAGGGCGATGGCGAGGGTACGGGCACCGCGTCCACGCAACTCGACGGAGAGGCGATCAACCGTTGAGGCCAGATCGACATAGCCGAGGCGGCCGGCACGCCACTCCAGCGCGATCCGTTCGGGATGGGCCGCCGCGTGCCGGCGAATGCGTTCGATCAGTTCCATCTCGCACGCCCTCCGGCCAGCATCGCGCAGCGCCACAGGGCGTTCAGGGCGCACTCCTTCTCGAACAAGGCCGACAGCACCTGATAGCCATGGGCCACCCGGCCGGCCATGACACAAGGCTGCTGATCGTAATAACTGCCCCAGCGGGCGCGCTCATCGGGCGACAGGGCATCGGGGGTCGCCTCACCCAGATCAAGCAGGTCAATGCCCATGCGGCTGAAGGCGTTCTTGAGCTGGGGGCCGCAGGTAAACACCACCCAGCCCCTGTCCATGGCGTGCATGAAGGCGGTCAGGGCAGTGATCAGCCAGCGGCCGCCCCCGGTCGCGCCCACGGCAAGATTGCCCACCTCGACGATATCAGACCGGTCCACCGGCTCGTTTGCGACGGCGCTCAGGCACGCCTCTACCGGTCGATCCAGGTAGCGCTCCAGGAAGAGCCCGCCATCGACCGCGTCGCGCAGCCCCAACACCCCGAGCAGGTGGCCCGCGTCATTGCGCAAGTCCATCAGCACCGGCATGAAGTGCGTTACCTCCGCGCCATGGGCGGCGGCGAAGACCTTGCGCACAAAGCGCTCCACTTCCACGCGGCCCTGATCGCCCACTTCATTTAGTCCCACGTTGGTGGGTAGCTGCGACCGCGCCTGGATTGATGATTTATTCATGCGTCGTACCTCCGGTTTCCATGGGAGGCACTTTACGGGGGGAAACTTAAGTCAGCCTTAAGCCGGTATGGAATCGAACAAGTACGGGGTCAAGTCTTGCAATCGCGTTTGATTGATTGCAAGACTTGACCCTTCTTTTTCTTTTTCCCCCGAGGGAATAAATCCTGAAGCCACCGCGTCTATCGCATATCAACGGCTCGAAAGGCCTGTTGTATCGCGGGGCATGGGCGTTCTTGGCGGGTTTGGCCCGGCCGGGGCGCCGGATTCCCGAATCTGGACCCATTGGAGGAGAGTGTATGAACCCATTGCGTAGAGCGTTTCTGAAGGGTGGTGGCTATATCGGCATGGTCGCCGTGGCGGTCGCCACCGGACTGTTGCGCCCAGGCCAGGTCCTGGCGGCCTGGAACAAGGCGGGATTCGAGGCGAAAGCCGCCGATGAGGCCTTGCAGACCCTGGGGGTCGCCGGCGCCACGGAGAGCGCGGATATCGAGATCAAGGCCCCGGACATCGCCGAGAACGGCGCCATGGTGCCGGTGGAGGTGACCAGCAAGATCGCCGGTACCGAGCAGATCTCCATCGTGGCGGAGAAGAACGAGCGTCCCCTGGTGGCCGTCTTCAACCTCAAGGGGACCGAGGGCTATATCAGCACCCGTATCAAGATGGCCAAGACCTCCAACGTGATCATCTATGTGAAAGCGGGCGGCGCGGCCTATTTCGCCAAGAAAGAGGTCAAGGTCACCATTGGCGGCTGCGGCGGCTAAGACCGCAAACGCAACGGCAACCATAAACCCAATAGAGGAATAGAGAACATGGCGGAACCAATGAAAATTCGTGTCACCCAGCAGGGTGATCTGGCCACGGTCAAGGTGCTGATGAACCACGTCATGGAGAGCGGCCTGCGCAAGGACCCCAAGACCAAGGAGCCGATCCCGGCCCACTTCATCCAGAACCTGACCGTTTCCCTGAACGATACCCCGGTGATGGAGGCGGAGTTGAACGGCTCCGTCTCCCAGAACCCCTACCTCTCCTTCAAGATCAAGGGGGCGAAGCCGGGCGACAAGGTGACGATGAACTGGCAGGACAGCAAGGGAGAGAGCGGCAGCGGGGAAGCCCTCGTACCGTAACCGCGGCAGAGCGGACAAGCAAGATTACCACCCTGGAGGAGTTTGATAATGATAACCATAGTCCAAGCGACCCAGCCGAAAGGCAGAGCCCCGCTGCTGGCCGCCCTGGCCGCCGCGATGGCCATCGCATCTCCCGTTTCCCATGCCGAGGAAGCCCCGCCGGCAAAGGATAAGGCCACCCTGGAGTTCGAGAAATTCCGCGCCGAGATGGAGGATTTCGGTCCCGCCGAACTTTATGAGGACAAGGGCGCGGCCCTCTGGAAGGAGAAGCGCGGCCCAAACAACGCCTCCCTCGAACAGTGCGACCTGGGCCTCGGCCCCGGCGTGGTGGAGGGGGCCTATGTGCAGATGCCGCGCTACTTCGCCGATGCCGACGCGGTGATGGACGCGGAGCGGCGCATCGTCTGGTGCATGGTCAACCTGCAAGGCTTCAAGATGGAGGACATCGCCAAGAAGCCCTTCGCCAAGGAGCAGTACACCCCCGACCCCACCTCGCTGGTCACCTTCGTGGCCGGTAAGTCGCGCGGCATGAAGATCAACGCCCCGCAGAAGCACCCCAAGGAGATCGCCGCCTATAACATCGGCCGCGAGATCACGGGCTATCGCGCCGGACCCTATGACTTCTCCTGTTCCACCTGCCACGGCGATGCCGGCAAGCGCATCCGCATGCAGGACCTGCCCAACCTCACCAGCCCGGACGGGGCGCTGAGGTCCTTCCAGGGTTGGCCCGGCTACCGCATGACCGGCGGGGTGATGCTGACCCAGCAGTGGCGCATGACCGACTGTTTCCGCCAGCAGCGGTTCCCGCAGCCGAAGTACGCATCCGACACGATCACCGCCTTGTTGACCTACTTGACCGTGAATGCCAGCGGCCAAGAGTACAAGGGCCCCGGTATCAAGCGCTGACACGGAGACAATCGACATGAAACGCCAAACTCTTATCTCTCTGCTACTGGGTGCCACATCGGCTCTTACCTGCGTCTCCTCCGCCTGGTCGGCCGAGCCCGACTGGCGGGCCGAGGCCATCGCCATGATGGAACGCGACTTTCAGGCCAAGGGCCAGGCCACCACCGACCGCCTCAAAGAGGACGATCTTCAATCCATCTGCAACAAATACAAAAACGCCCCTCCGGGGGACGTGGCCGACCAGGCCGGCAAAGCGCAGTTGCAGGCGATGAAGTATCCCGCCGACGGCCAGCTCATGGGTGACTGGGAATCGGGCGAGAAAATCGCCCAGAGTGGCAAGGGCTTCACCTGGACCGACGAACCCGGCCTGCCCGTGGGGGGTAACTGCTACAACTGCCACCAGATCTCCCACAAGGAGATCTCCTACGGCACCCTCGGTCCGAGCCTGCTCCTGTTCGGGGCCAAGCGCGGCGGTCCCACGCCGGAGAACCAGAAGTACGTCTACGGCAAGATCTACAACGCCAAGGCCTTCAATCTCTGTTCGCTGATGCCGCGCTTCGGTCATGTGGGCGCCCTGAATGAGCAGCAGATCAAGGATCTGGTGGCCTTGCTGCTCCACCCCGACTCCCCCGTCAACAAATAACCTGACTATTCCCCCTCCCCCTACTGGCGGGAGGGCGGCATCTTATGAAAGGAGGCCAACGGCCCTCGCGGCATGTCCCTCTCTCCCCCCCCGTCGAGGCTGGGAGGGCCGGTTCTGAAACCCCATCAGGGTTGGGCCGCCAGGGCGGCGGCCCCTTTTTTTTCATCCATTTCCCCGAGAGGAGATCCAATTCCATGAACCTAAATTCCTCAGTTGGCGCATACATGGAAGCCGTTCGTGCTGAGCCCTTCGGCTTCGCTCAGGAGAGCCCCTTCGGCTTCGCTCAGGAGAGCCCCTTCGGCTTCGCTCAGGAGAGCCCCTTCGGCTTCGCTCAGGAGAGCCCTGTCGAAGCACAAACGGCTTCCACACATGCACCCGTTACCGTGAAAATGCGCGGAGCTCGATTGCCCCCTCCCCCTTTGGGGGAAGGTTGGGGAGGGGGAACGATCAGGCCTGTCCTGAGCGGAGTCGAAGGGGGCGAGGCGACATTTCTCATCTTCCGGGGTGGCTCGCCTCGCCCCACGATCGTTAGGTGGGCGTCCAACAATCCCGTTCACCCTTCGACAAGCTCAGGGCGAACGGGATTGTTGGAGGTTCAACTGAGGAATCCAGGATGAACCGTCGCGAATTTCTGCAACTGCTGGCCGTGGCGGCGGCGGGCGGCCTTGCCATCGAGGGCCGCCTGGCCCTGGCGGCGGACCCCGCCGCCCTCTACGACCTGCCGCCCTTCGGCAATCTCTCGCTGCTGCACATGACCGACTGTCATGCGCAGTTGTTGCCCATCCATTTCCGCGAGCCCAACGTCAACCTGGGGCTCGGCGCCAGCCGGGGCAAGGCCCCGCACCTGGTGGGCGAGCACCTGCTCAACCATTTCCAGATCAAACCGGGCACCGCCGAGGCCCACGCCTTCAGCTATCTCGACTACGAGGCCGCAGCCAGGACCTACGGCCGGGTCGGCGGTTTCGCCCATCTCGCCACCCTGGTGAAGTGGCTGCGCGCCTCCCGCCCCGGCGCCCTGCTGCTGGATGGCGGCGATACCTGGCAGGGCTCGGGCACGGCCCTCTGGACCCAGGGCCAGGACATGGTCGATGCCAGCCTTCAGCTCGGGGTTGAAATCATGACCGGCCACTGGGAGTTCACCTACGGGGCTGCCCGTGTCCAACAGGTGGTGGAGAACGACTTCAAGGGCAAGATCGATTTCGTTGCCCAGAACGTCAAGACCATCGACTTCGGCGACCCGGTCTTTTCGCCCTACGTGATCAAGGAACGCAACGGCGTCAGCGTGGCCGTCATCGGCCAGGCCTTCCCCTATACTCCCATCGCCAACCCGCGTCACCTCGTCCCCGATTGGGCCTTCGGCATCCAGGAAGAGAACATGCAGCGGACCCTGGACGAGGTACGGGCCAAGGGCGCCCAGGTGGTGGTGGTCCTCTCCCATAACGGCATGGACGTGGACCTGAAGATGGCCAGCCGTATCAGCGGCATTGATGCCATCCTGGGCGGCCATACCCACGACGGTATCCCCGCGCCGACCCTGATCAAGAACCCCGGCGGCCAGACCCTGGTCACCAACGCCGGCTCCAACGGCAAATTCCTCGGCGTGCTCGATTTCGAGGTGAAGAACGGTCGGGTTGCCGACTACCGCTACAAGCTGCTGCCGGTCTTCTCCAACATCCTCCCCGCCGATAAGGCCATGACGGCCCTCATCGACAAGATCCGCGCGCCCCATCTGGCCAAACTGAGCGAGAAGCTGGCCCTGACCGAGGGGCTGCTCTACCGACGCGGCAACTTCAACGGCACCTTCGACCAGCTCATCCTCGACGCCCTGATGGCGGTGAAGGGGGCCGATGCCGCCTTCTCCCCCGGCTTCCGCTGGGGCACCACCCTGCTGCCGGGCGAGGCCATCACTCTGGAGCATGTCCTGGACCAGACGGCCATCACCTACCCCCACACCACCCTGACCGAGATGACCGGCGCCACCATCAAAGAGGTAATGGAAGACGTGTGCGACAACCTCTTCAATCCCGATCCCTACAAACAGCAGGGCGGCGACATGGTGCGCGTGGGCGGCATCCAATACCGCTGCGACCTCACCCAGGGCGCCGGCAACCGCATCCAGGACCTGACCCTGAATGGCGAGCCCCTATCACCCAACAAGACCTACAAGGTCGCCGGCTGGGCGCCGGTAGGCGAGGGTGCCAGCGGCGAGCCCATCTGGGATCTGGTTGCCGCCTATCTGCGCGACAAGAAGGTCATCACCCCGCCGAAACTGAATCTCCCCAAACTCAACGGGGTCGAGGGAAATCCGGGGATGGGGTGAGGGAGAGACTTCAGGCTTGAGACTGGAGGCAATGCAAGCATGTAGGGGCGAATTCATTCGCCCTGTGCCTGGAAGAGGCGAATAAATTCGCCCCTACACGAGGCCCCTCAGCCCAAAGCCTACAAATCGGCCTCGACCTCGGTATAGGCCTGATTGATGTGCCGTCCCACCTCGTCCTTGAAGTTGGCCCAGTCGTGGTAGGCAGCGAGTTTGGCGACGATCTCCTCCTTCATCTCGTAGTCGGCGATGCCGGTCTCGTAGAGGCGCTGGGTCTCGGCGTAGAGGATGGAGAGATAGTTTTTGTAGGCATGTACGATCTCGACCCCGCCGCTGGGGCCGTGGCCGGGGACGTAGTGCTTCATCCCGAGCCCGGCGGCGAAATCGAGGGCGGCGATGCCGCCCTGGAAGGTCCCGTCCTTGAGTTGGCCGAACCGCTTGTAGAGCAGGTTGTCCCCGGCGAAGAGGACCGAATCCTCCCGCAAGGCGATCATGATGTCGGTGCCGCTGTGGGCCTTGCCGGGGGCATAGATCCTAAAGTGGAGGCCGTCGATGGCGAGGCTGTCGCCCTCGCCGACCGGCCGATCGGGAATCACCGCCCTTGTCCCTTGCGTGAAGCCCTGGGTGGCCCGCTCCATGAAATAGAGCCACTGCTCGGCGGCTCCCGCCTTGGCCTGGCGGATCATCTCCGGGTGGCCCAAGATCGCCGCCTGGGGAAAGACCTCGCCGATGGCATGGTTGCCCAGCCAGTGGTCGCCGTGGACATGGGTATTGAAGACATGGGTCACCGGCCTGTCGGTAACGGCGCGGATCTGGCGCAGGACCATGCGCCCGGCCTGGACGCTGGAGCCGGGGTCGATCACCACCACCCCCTGGGGGGTGACGACGAAGGCCGGGTTATTCATGAACCCCTGGTTCTCCACGGAGGGATATCCCAGGGGACCGTGGATGACGTAGGTATGGGGCGCGACCTGTTGGGCCGGGTAGTCGCGAACGCCCTCTTCCGCGCCGGCGATCAGGGCGAAGGAGACAAGAATGGCGGCAAGGCCCCGCCCGAAGTTCGATTGCCCCCTCCCCCTTTGGGGGAGGGTTGGGGAGGGGGAACGATCAGGCCTGTCCTGAGCGGAGTCGAAGGAAGCGGAGTCGAAGGAAGCGCAGTCGAAGGGGGCGAAGCGACATATCTCATCTTCCGGGGTGGCTCGCCTCGCCTCATGATCGTTAGGCCTGCACATAGGTCCAGCCCTCCTTTCCGCGGGTGATGATCAACTCCATGGCCGAGGGGGTGATCACCGCCTCGGGCAGCAGTTTCACGTCCACCCCCTTCTCCCGCAGCCGCTTGATGGTGACGCCGCAGGCGTAGAAGTTGAGATTCTTGTAGGCCTGTTTCATGGCCTTGATCCGCGTGGAGAAAGGCGAGTGGTCTGCTTGCAGCAGGCGCAGTCCCTCGCTATTGGCCACGATATCCAGTTGCACGGGCCGGCCCTGGGCATTGGCCGTCTTGATGAAATCCTCGGCGTTATCCAGGGCGCCCTCGAAGCGGATATCCTCGCCGGAGAAAATGTGCAGCACGACCTTCGACGTGGCCTTGGGACGCCCATCCAGCACAGCGAAGTTGGGGCCATCGACCGGTGGAAGTTGCCGATCCCCATGCAGCAGCCAGCCGGAGCCCATCCCCAGGGCCAGGATCAGCATGGCCGCCAGGGACTGTGGAATCCAAGGCAGGCTCCTGCGCGAGCGGCGAGGCGCCAGGCAGACAGCGTCCAAAGGATAGGCATCGCCCACCATCTCCTTCAACTGCCACAACTCGCAGACGCGATCCTTCAGCCTGTTGTCGGCGGCGATGCGCGAAAGCAGGCGGGACTTCTCGGCGGCATCCAATTCGCCGTCGACGAAGGCGTTCAGCATCTCAAATGAGACATCGGATTCGGGTTTCATTTGATCCTCACAAGGTTCTGGTTTTCCGTGGCGGCGGGGGTCGCTTTGAGCAATTGCTCCTTCAAAGCGAGGCGGGCGCGGCTCAGCCGGCTCATCACGGTGCCGACAGGCACATCCAGGATCTGCGCCACGTCCAGGTAAGAGAGCTGCTCCAGATCGACGAGGGTCAAGACCTGGCGCTGACCGACGGGGAGCTGCGCGATCGCCCGCCGCACCCGGCTGACCATCTCCGACTGCCGGTACTGATCGTCCGGGGTCGCCTCATCCGTCAAGTGGCGTTCCTCCACCTCGTCGATGTCGTGAAACTCCCGGTGGCGCCGGTAGTGGTCGTTCAGGCAGTTGGAAAGGATGCTGAAGAGCCAGCTCTCCATGGAATCCAGATCGCGCAGATGGTCCGACTTGGCCATGGCCTTGGAGAGGGCCTCCTGGGCCAAGTCCTCCGCCAGCGCGCGATTGTGGCACCAGGAGAGCGCCAACCGGTGCAGCCGCCCCTGGCATTGTTCGAGGCGCTTCAGGAATTCCTTCTTGGGCGTGAAATAACCGAAAACAAACATCGCGAATCCCCCCTTTTCCCTAATTGACGCATGAGCGAGGGGAAATATTCCATCGGATGCGGAAAAATTTGGTTCCTTGAGCTTGTATTTGAGTCAAATTTTGCCGCACGAAAACAAGTACGGGGTCAAGTCTAACATTCCAATATTTGTTGGAATGTTAGACTTGACCCCACTTGCTTCTTCCTCGGAACTTTTCTGCGATGAATCCACTGCCCGGATGAAAATCTATGGGGTCAAAAATCTATAGGGTCAGACCCGATTGATTCTGGAGGTAGGCAAAAAGCAAGACCTGACCCCGTGTTCCCTGGACCCTCTGCACTCCCTGCACCAATCGAGTCTTAATCCCTTCTATATCAGGGCTAAGGTTGTAACAGAGAAGGTCGTGGTGGACGCAGATAAGCGCGGTCTTAATCCCTTCTATATCAGGGCTAAGGTTGTAACCTGTTCTCAGCGGGAAGAACAAAAACGTTCAGTCGTCTTAATCCCTTCTATATCAGGGCTAAGGTTGTAACCGAGAGGGTCATTGTAGACGTGGAAAAGAGCGTCTAGTCTTAATCCCTTCTATATCAGGGCTAAGGTTGTAACTAGTCTCCACCGTCCTAAGACTCAAGGAGCGAGGTCTTAATCCCTTCTATATCAGGGCTAAGGTTGTAACTACCTACGATTGTCCTACTCAGCACTTCAGGATTAGTCTTAATCCCTTCTATATCAGGGCTAAGGTTGTAACAACCGTTAAGGAGAGTAAAAAGGAGAGTAAAGATGGTCTTAATCCCTTCTATATCAGGGCTAAGGTTGTAACTCTGTTGGACGAATTCGGGATCGCCGCTCCCGTCTGTCTTAATCCCTTCTATATCAGGGCTAAGGTTGTAACAGTTGGACGCGACGCGGAGGTGCACCGACAGCAGGTCTTAATCCCTTCTATATCAGGGCTAAGGTTGTAACCGCGGTACAAACCGTTAAGGAGAGTAAAGATGAGTCTTAATCCCTTCTATATCAGGGCTAAGGTTGTAACTGACGGAAAGCTCACGATTCATTATCGGAGCTCGGGTCTTAATCCCTTCTATATCAGGGCTAAGGTTGTAACCAGTGGGGTCGGCTCTAAAGGGGTGCATGCAATGGTCTTAATCCCTTCTATATCAGGGCTAAGGTTGTAACGTGCTGTTGCACGAATAAGGCCGCCGGCCGATGAGTCTTAATCCCTTCTATATCAGGGCTAAGGTTGTAACCAGCCCTTGAAACAAAATCCGCCAGGTTGGCGGGTCTTAATCCCTTCTATATCAGGGCTAAGGTTGTAACGAGACATGGCGATAACCTACGACAGAATTGTAGAGTCTTAATCCCTTCTATATCAGGGCTAAGGTTGTAACGAGGGTCTGGGCTTTCAACAGCCCCAGGACTTCAAGTCTTAATCCCTTCTATATCAGGGCTAAGGTTGTAACTCATCACCGCTTTGCTCATGAGCGTAATTATGAGCGTCTTAATCCCTTCTATATCAGGGCTAAGGTTGTAACTGTACCCCCCGGAGCCCTTGGCTGGCAAGCCTTCCAGAGGGCGTTTGCGGCCCGAAGGCCCCGATAGGGCATCGGGTGTGGTGCCAAAGGGTGAAAAAGGGCTGTTTTTGCTTGTAAATCATCTTGCTGCCCGATTCTTTTGCTACAAATTAGCATGCTGTTGTTTTCTAATAACTTTCTCAATTTCCGCCTCTTCAGTCCGCCGATGGGTCGGGTTGGGCCGCAAGCCGCCTATCAATCGACTGGCCTTTGTCGTGTAGGACAGCCCCTTTCCGCTCGATAGACCGCTCAATACAGAAGGTAGTCCCAGTCTTGGGTGACTTCGCCCACGCCGTCCACGAGGATTCGCTGAAGGTCTTTGCCGCAGAGGTCATAGAGGCGCACGTTGTCATCCTCTTTGTCTATCAGAGCCTCGATTTCTTCGATGAGTTCCCGATGCTCGGCGGGGCTGATGTGGCATTCGAAGATGCTTTTCTGCACGCGGGCGCCGAAGCCGTGCAGCAGGCGTTCCAGGCGGTAGCGGCGTCGGTTGTCGGTGATGTCGTAGCAGACGAGGATCATGTTTGCTTATACCAGGTGAAACTCGCTTCCTTCGCCCGGCGGGATGCCTTTGCCCAGGCTGGCGGTGCCCCGGAGGCAGTTGGCGCAGAGGGGATACCAGCGGAGGCTGTCTTGCTTTTCGTCCAGGAAGGGCTGAAGGAGCTGGCGCAGGTGGCGCTGTTCGGTGGGGCTGAGTTCGCATTCGAAGACGCTGTATTGCACGCGCTGGCCCCAGCCTTCGAGCTGGCGGGCCAGGCGTTGCCGCTGGCTGTCGTCCTGGATGTCGTAGCAGACGAGCCAGAGCATGGGTCATCGCACGACGAAGGGGCGGTAGGGCAAGGACGGGTTGCGGATCACTGCGGCCAGGCGTTGCACTTGGAGGTCGAGGCAGCGGCGGTAGTCGATCTTGCCGCTGCCTTCGGGATGGATGAGGCGGCTGCTCATTTTGGTCTCGATGGCGCGGATGAAGGCGCGGCGGGCACTGTCGGACATGAGGCAGGCGCCGCCGGGCTCGGTCTCGAAATCGCCGGGCTGGAGTTGTTCGTTGAACAGGAGGGCGAGGACGACGGCATCGACCAGCGGGGCGCGGAATTCTTCCATGAGGTCGGAGGCCAGGGCGGGATGGCCGCTGTGTTCGCGGTGCAGGAAGCCGACGTGGGTGTTGAGCCCGCGGGCGCGGATGAAGCTGAAGAAGTTCTGGAATAACAGGGTGTAGCCAAAGGAGAGCAGGACGTTGATGGGGTCCGGCGGGGGGCGTTTTTTGCGGCCGCTGAAGCCCCAGCGTTCGCCCAGGGCCTCGCGCCAGGCGCCGAAGTAGTGGTTGGCGGCCATGCCTTCGAAGCCACGGACGGATTCGAGGCTGGGCGCCATGGCGAGGCCGTCGAGCAGGCGGCTGAGTTCGGCCACGGCCCGGTCGAAGGGGAGCAGGCTCCGTTTGCGGGCGTAGCGCCCCAGAACGACACGGCTGTTTCTGATTTTGGCGGTGACGATTTCTCGGGCAATCTTCAGACTGATGTCTGGGTCATCGGCGCAGTGGAATTGCAGGCGTTGCAGCTCGGTGTTGCGGGCGTCCAGGGTGTCGATGCAGCCATGGAAGCGTCCGTTGGCGGTGAGCAGGGTGATGGGGATGCCCCGTCGCAGGCAGTCGGTGATGAAGGGGGTGGTCAACTGGACGTTGCCGAAGATCATGATCTGGTCCAGGCGCCGGGCGGGGATGCGGCGGATGAGTTCGCCTTCGTCATGGATGCAGAAGCTCTCTCCATCCCGCGACAGGCGCGAGCCTTGTTCGCTGACGTAGAGTGTGTGCAGGAGGGGGCCGGGCATGACGCCGGGCGGGTGGGTGGTTTCCTGTTCCGGTGCCTGGCCGGCCTCTGCCGCTGTGTCTTCGGCGGGCAGGGATAGATCAAAGGCAGGAGGTTCCCAGGGGCCGGGCAGGGGCGGCGGGCTGTCCCAGGCCGGGACGGGGAGCGCGGCTTTCTGCGGCGCGGCGGCGGGCCTGTCGGCCTTCATGACCAGGGTGCGCAGGAAGTTCACGCCGAGGAAGCGGAAGCCTTCGTCGAAGTGGACGATGCGGCTCTTGTTTTCGTTCAGGCGCAGGTCCAGGGCCTGCAAGAGGTCTTCGGTGAGTTCCAGGGCGTCTTCGGCGGCATCCCGTGTCTTGCAGAGGACGAGGAAATCATCGGCGAAACGGACCAGTCGCTGGCCCTTTTCCAGCAACTGTTCGTCGAACCAGTCGAGGTAGAGGTTGGATAGCAGTGGCGAGATGGGCGAGCCTTGGGGCACCCCCCGGATGGGCGACCAGAGGGTCTGTCCGTATTGGATGGGGGTGCGCAGCCAGTCGCCGATCAGTTTCATGATGCCGTGGTCGCCGACGAAGCGGGAGAGTTCCAGGAGCAGGGAGGGATGGTCGATTTCGTCGAAGTAGTGGGTGATGTCGGCGTCCACCACCCAACGGTAGCCCCTGTCGCGGTAACGCATCACGCTGCGCACGGCGGCGTCCACGGAGCGGCCGGGCCGGTAGCCGTAGCTGCAATCCTCGAATTCGGCTTCGAGGATGGGGGTGAGGTATTGGGCCACGGCGGTCTGGAGGACGCGGTCACGCACGCTGGGGATGGCCAGCATGCGGTCGCGCCGGCCGGGCTCGGAGGCGACGACCGCCAGCAGGGGCCGAGGGACGTAACTCCCGCTCTCGATCTCGATGCGTAGCGACCAGAGGTTGGCCTGGAGGTTGTGGTGGAACTGGGAGAGGGTCTGGCCATCGGTCCCGGCACAACCGCCGTTCTGCCGCACGCGGTCCCAGGCCAGCCGGAGGTTGGCGTAGTCGAGAAGGGTCGCGAGTTCTTCTTCCAACATCAACGCACCCGGTGTGTATGGGCTTTCCTGATTAGTGACGGAGGGTTAGGTTAGGCGTCGAGCAAGAATAACTTAAACATCTTGCATCTCGTCTTCAGGCCACATTTGGCCGATCTTCGATCGATCTGTTTCGCGGCGGTGGGAGCGGCTCTGCCGCGAAAATAGGCGGTTTTGCTCAATCAGTTCGACCAAATCTGACCTAAATCCGAGCGCAATATTGTCCAAGTTATTCGTAACCGTTCAGCCCCCTCCCCCTCTGGGGGAGGGTTGGGGAGGGGGTGGCCTAATAAATTCAGAGCGTTATCCACAACCGCCCTCCCCCCAACCCCCTCCCAGAGGGAGGGGGGTGAACGGTAACAGTTATTCTTGCTCGACGCGTTACTTGTCACCTTCGCCTGCCCCGTCGGACATGAATTCCTGTCGCACCGCAGCAAGGAGCGCAGCGGCTTGTTCCACCGCCCAGGCCGCGTCTTCTTGGGCGATGGGGTCCCCTGTGTAGTCCGCGAGGCGACGCAACCGCTCAACTTTGTTGATCGCGCTGCCTAGGTCGGCGGCAAGGCGATGGGTTTTGACCAGGCGTAGACCGAAGGCGGCGATCAATCCGCTGTGTTTCTTTGGCATCGACTCGGCAATGGTCAGGCCCGAGGCCAGTAATGCGGCATGCGCGCCATCGAACATCGCGTAATAGGCGCGATTACAGGCACCCTCAATATCACCGTTGTCCAGCAATAGGCGGGCAGCGGACAGCGCAGGGTCAGCTTTGCCCATGTAGTCGTCGACGGTCATGCTCACAATCGAATGCCTTCCCTGCGGATGTTTTCGATCAGGGCTGGGTTACTGAAGCGGTCCGAGTGCTCCATCTCGTCTTCCCACAGCGGCAGCGCTTCGACGAGGACACCCGTATCAAGCAATATCTCAAAAGCAATTCCTGCCATGTCCATGGCGACGGAGGCGCGTTTGCCATGATTACCTTGAATGATCACGGCGATGTCTACATCGCTGTCAGGGCGGTGGCTGTGTCGGGCGCGACTGCCGAACAGGAATGCCTGACTGACGGCATACCGGCCACGGATGCGGTCCATGAAGGCATGGGTAACGCGGGCGGTCTCTGCATCAATAGGGATTGTATTCATCGTTCTTCTTCCACTGCGCATGGGTTACGCCCTCAATCGTACTGCATGCACAAAGGTTTCTCCCACCCTTGCGGCATCCCATCTGAAAGTAAAACCTGACCTGGGGCAATGTATTGCCATCGGTTCCCTTGACTTGAATCCCAGGGGTTCGATAGGGTCGCAAATTCGGCAGAACGGGTGGGCAATGATTGCTAACAGGGGATGGTGCGTGAGGGGGGGTGTAATCGAAAGTGTGGGACAACGATCCTCCTCCGTTCGCCCTGAGCCTGTCGAAGGGCTTGCCGACGCGGGAAACGGTGGTTCGACAAGCTCACCACGAACGGGGGATTCCCCACACTTTCGATTGCACCCCGTGATGGGAACGGAACAGGGTTGCCCGGATTATCAACGGCTGCGTTTTCTTTACGGGACTGACCCGCAATGCCGCTTGCCGGCCTATCTGGGATCGGCCTGGCGGGGGGCGTTCGGGCGGGCCTTGCGCGAGGCGGTCTGTGCCACCGGTCAGAAGCAGTGCCAGGGTTGCCCACTGATTTCCGTCTGTCCCTACGCCTATCTCTTCGAGACCCTGGTCGAACGCCTTCCCAACGGGAATCGCAATACCCACGCCCCGCACCCCCTGGTGATGGAGCTTTTCCCGCACGAGGAACAACCCCCCTCCCCCGACCGATATGCCCTGGGTATCTGTCTCATCGGTAAGGCGATGGAGTGGCTGCATCTGGTGATCCTGGCCATGCAGCGGGCCGGGGAGCGCGGTATTGCGGGGAACCGGAATCGCTTTCGGCTCCTGGCCGTCGAACAGCATGACGGCACAGGCTGGCAGCCCATTTTTCATCCCGGCGGCACACTCCGGCCCTTGGCGGTCACTCTCTCCGCGCCGGAAATACCCGAGGGGCCGGCCGGTATCGAACTCACCACCCCCCTGCGCATCCAGCACCATGGACGCATCCTGGGCCCCGCCGAGCTATGCCCACGGTTTTTCGTCCAGGCGCTGTTCCACCGCTTCTCGCAACTCAGCCTGCTGCACGGCGGCGGCGACGCCCCACCGGAACCCTGGCCCGCCATCCCGCCGGAAAGCCCCTTCTTGGCGGCGGGCCTGCATTGGAAGGACCTCGACCGCTACTCCTCGCGCCAGGAACGCAAACACCCCATCGGCGGTGTTTTGGGCCGCTTCACCCTCGACCTGACCGGCCTCGAAGCCGCCTGGCCGCTGCTCTGGCACGGCCAGTTCCTGCACATCGGCAAGTTGAGTTCTTTGGGGCATGGGGGGTATCGGATCAGTGACCGCAAGCTTGCGGGGCGAGCGGTTGAAACCGAGATGCCTCAAAATCGGAATACAGACCAGACCATCCCAGGAGGAATTTGCCAATGACCCAGGAAATCACCGCCACCTTTCGCATCGTCACGCCGATGTTCCTCGGCGGGGCGGATCAGGGCGTTTCGGACGGCATCCGCCCGCCGTCGATCAAGGGAGCGCTGCGCTTTTGGTGGCGGGCGTTGAATTGGGGGCGGTTTCGGAGTGCCGCTTCTTGCGATGAGGCGGCCTTGGTGCTGCTTCACGATGAGGAGGCGCGCCTGTTCGGTATCGCCGCTAATGAAGACGGTGGCGGGGGCCAGGGGTGCTTTCTGCTGAGGGTTTCTCATGAATCACTGAAACACACCGACAAACCAGCGATACATCCCAAATTCAAGGACCACGCGGCCGCCCGGTATCTGGGCTATGGCCTGATGGTGGCGTTTACCAGCACAAACCACGATACCAAAGTTACGAAGCATGCCGGACAGCTTGAACGCGGCTGCCTGAATGAGAAGCAGGAGTTCACCGTAAGTCTGGTGTTTCGGCACGGCATTGATCCCTCGGTGCGGGAGGCGCTTATCGCGTGGGGTCTGCTCGGCGGCCTGGGGAGCCGCTCCCGTCATGGCATGGGGAGCATCGCGCTCATCTCCCTGGTTGAGAGAAGCTTGAATAAGGAAAACGGAACGGAAATATGGACTACTCCCCCGGATGCGAATAGCTACGACAAGCAAGTCAAGGCTCTGTTTTCCAGCCCATCTCTCCCCACAACCGAACCGCCATTTTCCGCCTTCTGGCGGGATTCCAGGATCGACCGCTTGCTGTCCGGCACGGATTGCTACTCGGTGCTGAATGCCTTCGGTAAGGCGATGTTGATGTATCGGAGCTGGGGCAGGAGCAACGGGACCGGCGGGGGAAGTAATGTGCTTGGTTTACCATCCGAACAGCGATTCAACCGTGATCACGATTGGTTCAGGAATTCCGGCTGGGCCGCTAGTAACCCCAACTTTCACCCCGAGCGCGTGGAGTTTGGTCTGCCGCACAACTATCACCAAACACACCACCATGTAACTTCGGAAAAATACGAACGCCGTTCCAGCCCACTGCTGTTTCATGTCCATCCAGTAGGCAACCAATTCATCGGAGTCGGCATTTACCTGCCCGCCCAGTTTCTACCCTTGGGCGAGAAGATCAAGGCGAATGGGAAGCTGATCACAGCATCTATTGGCTGGACGGTCATCCCTGGCTTCCTTGATGGCAAGGTGGGCAATCCCCCAACGGCCCAGGATAGGTTCCCTAGCAAAGTGAGGGTGCTGCCATGAGCGGGACGCCGCTGTATTTCCACTTCACCCTCGGCCCCGTCCAAGGCTTTGTCGCCCAAGCCCGGCGCACGCGGGATTTCTGGGCCGGATCGTTCATCCTTTCCTGGCTCTCCGCCGTGGCGATGCGGGCGGTGGAGAAACAAGACGGCACAATTAAGTTCCCCGAGCCGGACGAGGCGTTCATGAAGGCACTGGAGCGTGGCGGCACGGGGCCAAAGCAGGGCAATGTGCCCAACCGCTTCAAGGCGGAGGTCGCCAGCGGCTTCGACCCCCGTAAGGTGGAAGAGGCCGTGCGCGATGCCTGGCGGGCGCTGGCGGCGCATGTCTGGACCGCCGATAAACTCGATGAGTATGCCAGACCCGATACCAAGGCCATCTGGGTGCGCCAGATCAACGCCTTCTGGGACATCCAGTGGGCGCTGGTGGATGACGAGAAGGTTACCAACACCCTGGACCGCATGAAGAACTGGCGCACCCACCTACCACCCGACGAACCGGGGGTGAAGTGCATGATGATGGATGGCTGGCAGGAGCTGTCGGGGGCGGAGCGCCCTGGGCGCCAGCCGGGCGACCCGAAGGGACCGGACGAATTCTGGAAGGCGATACGCGCATCGGGAATGACCGGCATGGCCACCGATCTGCGCGAGGGGGAGATGCTCTGCGCCATTGCCTATGTCAAGCGCCGCTTCGCCCGGCATTTCGTGAAGTTCGAGGCAGAGATGCTGGGAGGCTGGAAGCTGAAGGGGTGGAAACTCCCGAACGGTGTGCCCTCGGTGCATTACATGGCCGCCGCGCCTTGGTTGGCAAAACTCGTAAGGCGAGCCAACGACGACGCTTCTATCGAAACGGAGATGTGGTCATTCCATGATCAGGCGCACCAATTGTCGGGCGAGTACGGAGAATGGGAATCCAACGTCAAGTGCGTCACGGACGCGGTCAAGCTCAAGTCTGGCCAGAAGAGATGGGCCGCACTCGACGGCACGGTCTTCTTCGACGCCCTGCTGGAAAACGGTAATCTCTGGGCGGAAGGGAAAGAAGACGCCAAGAAACTGCTGAGCAAACTCAAGGCGCTGAGAAAGCAGGCCGATATCGAACCGGTCTCGCCTTTCTACGCCGTTCTGCTCATGGACGGCGACGAACTGGGCATCCACATGAGCGATCCGCACAAACAGAAAGCTATCACCCTGGGTCTCGCCAAGTTCACGGAAGAGGTTGTCAGCATCGTCCAAGAGAACAACGGCTTTCTGGTCTATGCCGGCGGCGACGATGTGCTGGCCGTACTGCCGTTGGAGGATGCCCTGAGCTGCGCCGCTGCCTTGCGGGCGCATTATCTGAGCTGCTTCGATCTCAAGACCATTCCCACTTCTCTCTCTGGCGCCATCGAGTACGCCCACATCAAGATGCCCTTGGGCAAGGTGCTGCACGATGCCCATGACCTGCTGGACAACATCGCCAAGGACGGGCGGGGACGCGACGCCATCGCCTGCCGGGTGTGGAAGCCGGGCGGGTTGACGGTGGAGTGGGCCATGCCCTGGGAATGCGCGCTGGATGAAAAAGGTGTGGTCATTGACCGGCTTGCGGCAGAGTTTCGTAAAGGCATGGAGGGGGAAGGGGGCGACATGGCCAGCAAGTTCTTCTACCGCATCCGCGAGCGTTTCGATCTGCTCAATCCGCCGAGGACAGGCGGTGAAGCCGTGCTCAAGGATGATCAGGCGCTGGAGCTGATGGCGATGGAGTACCTCAATTCCGGCTTGGCGCGTGAGAAGGGAGTCGACATGGATAAGGCCAAAACCAAGATTAAACCCTTGCTGGATCAATGCCGTCCGGTCGTTCGCGACAAGACAAAGCCCCGTGCTGAATGGTGCATTTCGGATAGGCTTGAACCCGATGGCGCCCTGCTGGTGCGGTTTCTGGCCCATAAGGGGGTGGAACGATGAAAACAACCGCACTGCGCTTCAGCGCCATCGATACCTGGTTCTTCCGCGAGTCCCGCCCCATGGAGGCCCTCGGCGGCTCGGAGCTGGCGAGCCTGTTTCCACCCCCGCCACGTACCCTGCTGGGGGCGGTGCGCACGGCGATCGGGGACGCGCAGGGGGTGGATTGGAAGGCATTTGCCACAGACTCCGCGCATCCGCTACGCAAGATTATTGGTCATGGCGATGACCTGGGTCCGCTCCGGCTTTCTGGCCCCTGGCTGAACCTGAATGACGTGCGCCTCTACCCGGTTCCCCTGTTTCTGTTGGCCAAGGAAAAGGAAAAAGACTTCACCCGTCTGCGCATCGGCGCCAGTGAGACGACCTGCCTGGGACAAGTCCGGTTGCCTGAGCTGCCTCCCGCCAAGCAAGGATACAAACCCTTGGAACGGGCCTGGATCACCGGTAACGGACTGCGCCGGTTGCTCGCTGGCGACATCCCCTCGCCCGACGATATCTGCCCCGCCAAGGCCCTGTTCGAGGAGGAACCCCGTCTCGGTATCGCCCGCGATAACAGCTTGCGCACTGCCGCCGACGGCATGCTGTATCAGACCCGGCACCTGCGCCCCAAGCCGGGCTTGGCCATCGAGGCGGAAATCGCCCTGCATGTGGGCGTGAAGCCACCCGAAGGACTGGTGCGGCTGGGGGGCGAGGGGCGGTTGGCGCATTTGGCCGCTGCTGCTGCCCAACATCTCCCCGAGGTTCCCAAGCCGGGGGGCGAAACGCGGGGGATCATTCTGGTGCTACTTACCCCGGCACGCTTCAGGGAGGGCTGGCTGTTGCCGGGTTTCTCTCCGGATGAGCTTCAGGGAACGCGGGTCTGGAAGGGGGCACTTCATGGCATTGGTTTGACCCTGCATGCCGCTGTGTTAGGCAAGGCTCAACGTGAGGGCGGCTGGGACATGGCCAATCACCGGCCCCGGCCCGCTCAGAACCTAATCCCGGCCGGCAGCGCCTATTACCTCAACGTCGATGGTGGAGACCTCGCCACCGCCATCGATCAGCTCCATGGCAAAACGATCGGCGAGGATCAGGAACTGGGACGTGGCCTTGTCGCCTGCGGCCTATGGAATTCCAGCGAATACGAAATCGATACCCCGAAGGAGTCATCATGAGCCAAGCCACCGCCTTGTTGGGCCTTATTGCCGAAACCAGTCTCCACGCCGGCGCAGGTAGTTCCGTGGGCGTAGTCGATCTTCCCATCCAGCGCGAGGGCCATAACGGCTGGCCCTGCGTGTTCGGCTCCGCCGTCAAGGGGGCGTTGCGCACCGTGGCGGAGGATCGGGTCACCAACCCAGAGGACCTGTTCTCTGTCTTTGGCCCGGATACGAAGAAGGCGTCCGAAAATGCCGGGGCGCTCATGGTGGGCGATGCCCGGCTGCTGCTCTTGCCGGTACGGTCTCTGACCACCGCATTCAAGTGGGTGACCTGCCCGGAGGCGCTGAAACGGCTGAACCGCGATGCCTGCCGGCTGGGGCTGTCGGGCCGGTTGGCCCTGGATGTCCCCGATGTCGGCGACACGGAGGCGCTTATCCACGAAGGCGCAGGCGATCTGTTTCTGGAGGAATACCGTTTCACCCAACGGACAGAGCCGAAGATTGGCGCGATGGCGACCACCCTTGCTTGTTTGATGAAACGCGACGGTGCGGAGGCGGAACTGACAAAACGGCTGGCGTTGGTCTCCGACGATGTGTTTGCCGATCTGGCAAGGTCCGCCACCCCGGTCAACGCCCACATAACCCTCGACTCCGCCACCAAGACCACCACCGGCGGCGCCCTCTGGTACGAAGAGACACTACCGCCGGAAACCCTACTCTATGTACCGCTGATGGCGGTGAAGGCGCGGCGCCAGAAATCAACCTTGGATGCGGCCGCCGTATTGGCACAGGTCACAGGTCTATTTGCCGAGAAATACTGGCTGCAACTGGGCGGCAACGAAACGGTAGGCATGGGCTGGTGCGCTGTGTCTGTGTTGGAGGGTTGAGTCATGCCGAAGCACCAAAACAAAGGGCACAAGACCCATTACGGCAAAAAAGAGAAGACGGGCGCTCCATCGTCAATGGCGCAGCAGCCCGCGCCCATAACGGTCGGTTCCGCACCACCTCCCCCCGTGTCGGTGGTCTCTCCGCAAACACTACAACAGCAACGCGCCGGATATGCCTTGAAGAAAGTGCGGAAGGCGATCGAGGATGGCATCGACCAAAAAGAGTTCAAAAGCTACGCATCCGCCTTCCCGGCCATGATTCAGATGAATGGATTGGGCCAGGCAGCGGCGTTCTATTTCAGCCAGGGCGAGACGCATCGGAAACTCTATGAAATTTTGTCAGGCTGGTTGATCAAAACCGGCCAACCCTATACTGGCAAGGCCAACCTGCTGGCAGGTATTACCCAAGAAGACATGCACCGTTACCGGATCGCTCAGGCCGAGGCGCTGCTGTTGCTCGACTGGGTGAAACGGTTCGCCAAGGCCTATGCGGGAGATTAAGCAAACATGACCGCTCCCCTTTATTACGATGCCCAAGCCCCAGCGAGCGTGAATCATGGCCACCGCGGCCTCTGGTTTGATCGTTTTTTCAATCGATATTCAGAGGAATGGAAACTGGACGACACGGCCAAGAAAGGCTGGATTGACACCGTAACAGTGGGCAAGGCCGGCGACCGCGAGCAGTGCGAAGCCGCCGTCCAGCGTATCTCAACCCTGTGTTCGGCCTTGTGCGGCGAGTCCCGCGTCTATGCCGCTTCCTGGCATTTGACCACGGGGCTGGGCAATCCTCATCCGGTCGAGAACGGCTTCCTCTGGCATCCCACGCTGGGAACGCCTTACATCGCGGGGTCAGCGGTCAAGGGTTTGGTGCGGGCCTGGGTAGAGTCGTGGCAAGGGTTCGATGATGAGAATGATCGTCCTGCCACCCTCTATCGCTGGTTCGGCAGCGAGGACAAGGACCCGATTGAACGCAAGAAAAGACGCGCGGCGGGTTTTAATCCGCCCTCCCAAGGCCAGGACCTTGATACGGAGGCCGGTGGCTTCATCTTTTTCGATGCCTTGCCCGTCGAACCCGTTACCCTCAAGGCCGATGTCATGACCCCGCACATGGGTAAGTGGTACGAGAAGGGCGGTGAGATCAACTCCGTCAACGAAGCCGAACGTATCCCCGCCGACTGGCACGACCCGGTTCCGGTCTGTTTCTTGGTGGCTGACAGACCAATATTCCTCTTCGCTATCGCCCCGCGTACCAAAGTGGCCATCGGTGAACTCGATGAGGTGATGAACGCCTTGGGTCAAGCCCTCGAATGGCTGGGGGCCGGGGCTAAGACGGCGGTGGGGTATGGGGTGATGGAGAGGAATCAGAAGACGGAAGGAGAGATCACTCAGCAGGTCCGCCAAGCGGACGAGGACAGCCGCCGCAGGTCTGAGGAAGGCGCCAAACTGGCTGCCATGGACCCCTTCGAACGGTCAATTCAGGAATTCCTCAATGACCGGCCGGATAAGAGTCAATCCGAAATCTCGGCGCTTATCAATGCAATCAAGTCTGCCAAATGGCAGGGCGGAGAGCATCAACAAGCTGTGCGGATTCTGGAACGGAAAATGAAAGCGACTTCAGGGGCCTGGAAAGAGGCCACCCAGGCAAAAAAGCCAGAGAGGGATCGTGAATACAAAAATACCCTGTTAGTGAAACAGTGGCTGACGGAAACTCGCTGACCTATGAAACTCAAGAGCCTGGAGACGATCTTCCGAAAGCTGAATGAAGCTGGCGTGAGGTATCTGATCGCTGGTGGCTTGGCCGTCAATGCGCACGGCTATTTGCGCTTCACGAAGGATCTGGATGTCGTGCTTGAACTGGCCCCGGAGAATATCAACAAGGCCCTGGATACCCTCGACGGCCTGGGATACCGTCCCATCATACCGGTGAATCCCCGCCAGTTCGCCGATCCCGCCCAGAGGGCAAACTGGATAAGGGAGAAGGGGATGCAAGTCTTTCAGTTATGGAGTGATGATCACGTCGAGACGCCCATCGATCTTTTTGCGGATGAGCCCTTCCCCTTCGAGGAGGAGTTCCAGCGCAGCATGGTCAAGCGGCTCTATGGTTCCATCGAGGTGCATTTCGTTTCGATCCCGACCTTGATCCGCATGAAGGAACTGGCCGGCCGGGAGCAGGATAGGATCGACATAGAACACCTCCGCATGAGGCTGGATGACAATGCAGAAGAGTGAATCAACCGATTGGTCGGCAACCACCTGGGAGGGTGCCCGCCGCGAGGCGTTGCGCCGCTGGTCGCAAATGCCACTGGAAAGAATCATTGCCGCGCTGGAGGAGATGGAGGAGATTGCTTCGGCCCTAAATCCCGCTAGCGAAGTAACCATTCAGCCCCCTCCCCCTCTGGGGGAGGGTTGGGGAGGGGGTGGCCTAATAAATTCAGAGCGTTATCCACAACCGCCCTCCCCCCAACCCCCTCCCAGAGGGAGGGGGGGTGAACGGTAACCTAGCGAATGTAAAGGGAGAGGCGGATCGGATGCTGTGATTCACAAAAAATAGGATTTTCTGGCCTCCCCTCGGAGGTATTTTCACAGCCTCTGAGCTGGAGGAGCATGTGGCGATCTAATGTTCTGAAAGGGGTCTGGTCTTTGTCCTGATAGATACGTGTTAAATGGGTTGTTCGTTGCACCAAATAATGCATACAATGATGCCTTATATTGATGCCAAGGAGCATTCCTATGCGTACCACCCTTAACCTTGATGATGACCTGCTCCGGCAGGCTGCCGAACTGACCGGGATTGCCGAGAGAGCCGCCTTGTTACGTGAAAGCCTGAAAGCCCTGATCGAGCGCGAAAGTGCCCGCCGTCTCGCCCTGCTGGGAGGCTCCGAGCAGCAGTTGGAAGCAGCACCACGCCGCCGGATGACGGAAGAAGCCTTGTGATACTGGTCGATACTTCAGTCTGGATCGACCATCTACGCGCCAAGGATGAGCGGCTAGCGGAGTTACTGCTCCAGACGCAGGTTTGTATGCACCAGATGGTGTGGGGAGAGTTGGCGTGCGGCAGCCTGAAAAACCGTGCAACCCTGCTAAAGTTGTGGCAAAACCTTCCTGCCATTCAGCAAGCCAGCCACACTGAAGCCATGTATTGCCTTGGGCAGCGCCAATTGATGGGGCGTGGTATTGGCTACGTGGATTTGCACTTATTGAGCGCAGTGCTCCTTTCTCCGGGAACACTATTGTGGACGCGCGACAAACGCTTGCATGGTATTGCTAGTGAACTTGGTTGTAGCTGGCAGGAGTCTCACTAAGAGGGAGTTAAAGGGGGCTGGAGTTAAAGGGGTCTGATCCCTGCCGTAGGCGTTTCAAATGGAAATATTCTATGGTTTACCATGATCTGCCCACGCGAAAATCTCAAGTCCGGCTTGATAAACCCTGTTTATCAATTCGGTTGATCTTCGCGTTTCGGCGATCATTGCGAATCTTCCACGTTCTCCGCGATGTTCACTAAGTGGGGTAGATCAAACCTGCCGCGTGGGATATCCGTGCAACGGTATCGGATCAGCATCATCGGGTATTGGACCCACCGGATCATCCGGGGAGTGCCTCGGGACTTTAATGGGACCTCTGTGGGTCGCAGGGGTCAGGGGAGGTCGCTCCCAACGGAGTTCTCTGGAATCTCGCTCGGATCGATTCGTTCGGTTTCGCACCTCGTGTTGTAGTTCAGGGTTCGGTGGTCAGCCTCACGCGGCCATGCCCAGGGACTTGAGGTCAAAGAGCTTGCGGCTGTCGAACGGGGCGCCGCGCGCCACATGCCAGATGGCCAAACCAAGTTTGCGCATGACCGCAACCAGTGCGTTGTAGCGCGGCAAGCGGCCGTCGCGGTCGACCTTCCTGCGGTACCAGGCGCGGATAACGGCATCCTTCTGCACGAAGCGCATGGCGCACAGGAACAGGTAGTGCCGCGCTCGGCCGGGGCCTCGCTTGGTGATCTTGAGCCGCCCCTTGTGCTGACCGCTGCTGCGCTCTTTGAGGTTCAGCCCCATCGCCTTGAGGTAGGCATGGGGATCGGGGTAGTCCAGTGGCGAGCCAAGCGTGGTTCCCAGTACCAGGGCTGTGGTCTTGCCGAACGACTGGCCGATGCGGCGCAGGACGGGGTCCTGGTTGACCTGGGCGACGATCCGGCGCTGCAAGGCCAATATCGCCTTGCGGGTGCGCAGTAGCTCTCCGGCCAGGACCTGCAACAGATGTCGCTCGCCGGCGGTGCAGGGCAGGCCCAGGCTGGCTTCGGCGCTGTCAAGGATGGCGGTGACCTGGGCCGGATTGGCGATGCCTCGGCGGGCGTGATGCAACAGGACCTCGGCCTCGGCGCGTGCCTCGCGTACCGCCTGCGGTGCGCCGAAGGCGGCGATCAGGCGCAGTACGCCCGCGCCGTTCAACTCGGCAACCCGGTCCAACTCGGGCCAGTGCCGGGCGAGGAGTGCCTCCAGGCGGTTCAGGTTGCGCCGGTGCTCGCCCTGATAGAGGTCGAGTTCGGCGATCAGCGCCTGCTGCTCGCGGCGTTCCGCCGGGGCCTCGCGCCATGGCTGGGAGGCGCCCTCCAGGTGCAGACGCCCGATCAGGTAGGCCGCCTTGGCGTCGTGCAGACTGGGCACCCCGTCGTAGACCTCGGCGGCATCATGGACGCGCTTCGGCGACACCCGGTAGATCTCGCAGCCGAGACCGCGCAGAAGGCCGCGCAGGCTATCGCCGTAGGTGCCGCTGGGCTCCAGGGGCACCTCGATCTGGGAACAGGGCAAGGCACGCAGATAGGCCCCCAAGGCATCGGTTTGCTGCGGGTGCCGCCATTTGAGGGTGACCAACGTCTCCTGCGGCGAGACCAGGAACGCCCCGCAAAAGTTCTCTTTGGCCACGTCCACGCTGAACACCAATCGTTGCCCGGCGACCTCTCGGCCGAGACGCTCCCAGTCGATCTGTTGTAGCTCCTTCGCTTGATATCTATGCTTGTTCATGGGGATACCTCCTACGCTACGGTTCTGCGATTAACGTCCTTAATCCGCTCCTGCCAACTGTATTCCTTGAGGATCCCCTCCTCTTAGTT
>JAHJDE010000002.1 GCA_018812525.1 Gammaproteobacteria bacterium | reverse complement strand
GCCCCAGCCCGGCCTCGGCCACGAGACCTTGCTGGCGGCGCTCAAGGGACTGGAGGCGGAATATCCCGGCCTCGCCATCACCGGCAACTACCTCGCCGGCGTCTCCACCACCGCCTGCATCGACGCGGCCCTGGCCCTCGCGGACCGGATCGCCGACCAGGTCGCCGACAGAGGGAAAGCGGACATGCCCCAAGACCCCGCAGGCACCAGCCGCCAACGGTCCCCTGTAAGGTTTGGCCGGTAATACCGACTCATAGCTGACCCTACAAAAAACTCTCCGGAGGTAGCCATGCGCAAACTATTCCCTGTCCTATTGATATCCCTTTTTCTCGCCGGAACCGCTTTTGCCCTAGGCCGGCCCTTCGATCCGGCCGCGTTCGAGTCCCTGCGGCAGAAGGGCGGCCCGGTGCTGGTGGCCATCCACGCCGACTGGTGCCCGACCTGCAAGGCCCAGGAGCGCGCCCTCGGCGGACTGCTGGAGACGCCGGAGTTCAAGGGGATTCACCTGTTCCTCGTCGATTTCGATACCCAGCAGGAGATCATGAGGGGCTTCAAAGCCAAGGTACAAGGCACCCTGATCCTGTTCCGGGGCGGTGATGAGGCCGGTCGTTCCGTTGGTGAAACGACGCCAGAGGGGATTGCTGCCTTGTTGAGAAAGGGAGCGCGTCCGTGATCCCCGTCTCTCGCCGCGACATCTTGAAGCTCTGCCTGCTGGGTCTGGTCCTTCCCCTTTCCCGCCATGCCGTGGCCGCCATCGAAGAGGGCTTCGACTACAAGCAGTTGCCGTCTCCGCTGCCGGGCGATGCCGGTGGAAAGACGGACGTGCTGGAGATCTTCTGGTACGGCTGTCCCCACTGTTACCAGTTGCAGCCCCTATTGGAAGAGTGGCGCGGCCGTCACGGCGATGCCATCCAATTCCGCCGGCTGCCGGCCGCGTTGAACGAGGGCTGGGCGGTCCATGCCCGCGCCTTCTATACCGCCGAGGCCCTGGGGGTACTGGAGCGCATCCATGCCCCCTTTTTCGATGCCCTGCATGTCCAAAAGAGACCCCTGTACGATGAAGAGAGCCTGGCCGGCTTCTTCGAAGAACAGGGCGTCGAGCCGGCGCGTTTCCGGGAACTCTTTCACTCCTTCAGCGTCGATATCCAGGTGCGACAAGCCACCGGTATTGCGCAATGACTGAAACTCGACGCCGTGCCGGTACTGGTGGTCGGGGGAAAATACCTGACATCGCCGGAGATGACCGGCACCCGTGAACGGACCCTTGAGACCCTCGACCGGCTGCTTGATCTGGCAGCAACCCGCCAGCCCTCATAACAACCTTTATACAGACTGGAGAACCTCCGATGCTGTTCAAACGACTCCCCGCCCTTGCCCTGGGCCTGTTCCATCTGGTCAGTCTGCCCGCCCTGGCCGATCCCGATCTCTCGGCGCCGGAGGCCCTGGCCGCCGCCCAGGGGGGGCAAATGCGGTTGATCGACATCCGCACGCCCCAGGAGTGGCGCCAGACCGGCGTTGCGCCGGGGGCCGGTCGCGTCGATTTTTACCAGGGACCGGCGGCCCTGCTGCAAGGGATTTTGGAGGCGGCCGGCGGGAACAAGGACGCCCCCATCGCCCTGATCTGCCGCACCGGCAACCGCACCACCCAGGCCCAGAAACTCCTGCAACAACAGGGCTTCACCCATATCTACAACGTCCGCGAAGGCATGGCCGGCAGCACGGCCGGACCGGGCTGGATCAAGCGCGGACTGCCGCTGGAACGCTGCGACTCCTGTTAGCCCTCGGGGGCGGGGCGCCGAGGATCATCTCGGCGCACCCCCTGCTCCGTACCGCGCGCCGAACGGCCGCCGCTCCTCGAACAGCGCGTAGGCCGACGCCTCGGCCTGTTCCAGGGCCGCGCGCAAGGTCCCATGGCCCTTCCCGTAGTCCGGGTCGTTCAGGAGCGCCCGGTAGAAATCGGCGTAGAAGGCATCGGGATAGACCCTGACGCGGAAAAGAAGCGCCTGGGCATCCCCAACGCGCGGCCGGTCGTACCGGTAGCGGCGCGTCTCGTCCGGCATCAGGCGGCTGTCGGCGTTTTCCCTGGTCAGATCCAGGCTGACATCGCGGGCAATGAGGTGCCGTTCGAGGGTGGCCTCGATAGGTTTCCCATCGCTATCCTCCTGGCCGATCTCGACCAGGACCCTGGGGGTTACATAGGTGGGAAAGGCGTGACCGACGCCGGTATTGGTCAGGGTCAGTTCGGCCCGAATCCGCCCACCGTCCGTTTCGATACGGGTAGCGATGGTCAGGCCCGAGCGCGTCATCGCCGGGTCATGGATGCCGCGCCAGAGATGGCGCCGGTCCGGCATGTGGCAAGACTGGCATGTCCGGCCCTCGCGGGCATGGCGGCTGGAGCGCCATTCCTCGTAGGTGTTCTCCAGGGGCTTGCCGTTCAGACTGTGCCCCCCGGCCTCGAACTGGTGGCAGGCACTGCAAAACTTCGCGTCGGAGAAGGCCTTGGTTACCTGCCAGCCGCCGTGCGGCAAGGGCGGTTCGGCGCCGGATGTCTTGCCCTCGCGGCGCGGCGGCCCGTAGCGGATGTGGCCGCGCACATGGCAGCCGGCGCAGGTCAGACCATGGGCGCTCGAAGCCCCGTTGGCCGAGGGGGGCAAGGCAACCCCGGCGGTCAGGGACTGGACCAGATGTTCCGCCTGCTCCGCGAGCGGCGCATGGCATTGCAGGCAGGCGGCATGGTCCTCCCTCGATTGCGCCCCCATGACCTGCAACTGACCCAGGAGGCCGGGACCCATGGCGCGGCTGTGCAGCGCCCCTTTCCAGTCCGCGAGCTGTTCGGGATGACAACCACCGCAGGCCTCCGGCGCGAGCGATGCCTCCGCATCGGAAAGGCCGGCGGGGACGGGGCCGTTGGGTTTAAGGGGCCGCCGCCAGTGGCCCCCGAGAAAGACGGTAGCCTCTTCGGTCCCGGCAGGGTCCGGCGGCCCGGCCTGCACGGCCGGACCACCGGTTGTGAGGATGAGGAGAGCGGCGGTCAGGGGGAGCCATGCCCATCCTTGGAAAACCGCCCCTCTCCCCACCGGCTCACTTCGTCGCGCAGGGATTGGCCGGCTTTTTGGCACAGGGATTGGCCGGTTTCATGGCGCAGGGATTGGCGGGCTTCATACCACAGGGGTTGGCCGGCTTGGCCGCACAAGGGTTCTTGGCACAGGGGTTCATAGGCATGTCGGCGGCACTGGCCGGAAGGGCAAATGCGCAGGCGGTCAGGGCCAGGGCAGGGAGAAGGGTGTTCCGGAAAGATTTCATGGTTGCATCCTCATGGGTTGTCGTAATCGCGCGATCTACTTCGCGCAGGGGTTGGCCGGCTTGGCCGCGCACGGATTTGCGGACCGGGCCGAACAGGGGTTGGCGGGTCTGAAGGTCTTCTGCACCGCATCCCGCGTATAGGCAGTCAGGGCCGCCAGTTCCTTGGAATCCCAGGGCAGGGGTTTGGCGGCCATGGGCATCAGCATGCAGGCCTGGATCATCTCGTCCAGATGCACGGCCTTGAGCCCGGCCTGGTCCTTCGCCATCGCCACGAAGTGGGGGTAGGGCTCGGCGAATCCCGCCTGGAAGGCGCCGTGGTTGGCGTGGCATGAGTTACAGGACATACCGTTGCTGGAGAGCCTGGTGTCCATCCAGAGCTGCTCGCCGAGCTTCGGGTCTCCCGCCTGGGGCTGATAACCCGCCGGACGGGTGACCTGTTTCGGATCGATCCCGGCCTTGGCTGCGCAGGGATTCGCCGGCTTGGCACAGGGATTCTGGGCGCAGGGGTTGCCCGCGGCGACGGCCGCCCCTGCGGCGAGGCCGCCGAGGGCGATGGCCAGAAGGATCAAGGGTTTCGTTTTCATGGCATCTTTCCTATCAGTTGGTTGAGAGACGGCTAGATCGAGGTGGTCAAGCTCACCAGCCACTGGGGGGCCGAGCGCAGGGCCCAGGCCTCGAACAGCTTGTCGGCGCCGCTGAGTATCGCCGCCCCCAGGATCAGCAACAGGCCGCCCATTGCCTGCTTGCCAAATTTGCCGGCGGCCAGGAGCCTGTCACGGATGCGCATCATCGCTTGGCGCGAAACAAGGCCGAGCACCACCAGCGGCAGGCCAGCGCCCAACCCAAACAGGGCCATCAGCAAGACCACTTGCGGGAGGTCTTGCCCCTGACTCGCCAGCGTCACCGCCGCGCCCAGGGTCGGGCCGACGCAGGGACTCCAGACGATGCCGAGCAACAGGCCAAGGATGAACTGGCCGGGCAGTCCGTCGAGGGTGAGCCGGGCCAACAGCCCCTGGCCCGCACCCGAGACCACGGAAGCGGCGACCGCGAACCCTTCCTGTAATCGCTGAGACAGAAGCAGGATGCCGAAGGCGATCAACAGCACGGACGCGATAGCACGGAACAGCGAGGGATCAAGCCCAAGCGATGCGCCGAGGCTGGCGACAAACACGCCGATCAAGGTGAATGACAACGTCAGTCCGGCGGCCAGGGCAAGGGGGCCGAGCCGGTGCGCCGTCACCGCCGCGCCAAACAAGATCGGCACCAGCGGCAGCACACAGGGCGACAGGGTGGATAACCCGCCGGCGGCGAAGGAGAGGCCATAGGTGGTCAAACCAAAGTCCATGTCCGTCCCCTCAAAGGGCCAGCTTCAGCAGCGAGGCGATACTCTCCTTCCGGGTGTCGCCGGTGGAGCGACCGACCTCCTTGCCGCCCTTGAAGACGATCAACGTACTCTGGTACTGGGCCTTGAACCGCGTGACGGCGTCCTTCTGGCCATCGAAATCGACGCGGAACGCTGTGATGCCCTGAAGTTCAGGCGTCTTCAGCAGTTCGGAAAGAATGGGCTCCTGGGCCTTGCAGGTGGGGCACCAGTCTGCGTGGATAGTAACCAGGATGGGCCTACCTTCCTTATTCATGGTATCGAATCGCGCCGAGTCGAAAGGAAGGTCGGCTGCTAACGCCGCACCAACGGCGAGGAACGGAAGCAGCAGCAACGGATGAAGGAAGCGAAACATGACGATCTCCTCGGGGTAATGGGGCTTGTACCCATTAGTCGCCTCGGCGGTGGATTCCTTACACCTTGTCTGAATCTTGTGGTTCCGCGTTGCTAATCGCCGGGTGGCTGCGGCACGCGCGGCGCAGAAATCCCATCTGGCGGTCAAAATTACGGCAGCCGGCACACAGGGTCAGGTGCATACGCAGCCCCAACCGTTCGGCGAAACCGAGTTGGCGATCCTGACGCTGGGACAGCAGTTGCGTGGCTTGTTTACAGGTCAACATTCGAACCCCTCGCTTGCGCCAAACCAGTTGTCTTGCAAGCACAGGCCCATTCGCGCGCGGTGCAGTATCACCCAACAATTGGTCGAGGTGATCGCCAGTTCCTTACAGATCTCGCCGGTATCAAAGCCTAGGAACTCGCGCATCATGAAAACGCGCGACGTGTTGTCCGGCAACCGATGCAGGCAGGCATCCAAGATCCGCCAGAACTGCGCGTTCTCCAATGTCTTCTGAGGATCGCCCCACACGGCGGGCCGTTCCTCGCGTCGCCAGTAGCCCTGTTCGTCGAACAAGGGGTCGAAGGCATCGGCGGGGATCTCGTCGACCGGGAATGAAATCACAGGTTCCCGGCAACGGCGGCGGATGATGTCGATGACCTTGTTCTTGAGGATGGAGAATACCCAGGTCTTGATCTGAGCCCTGTGGGCGAATTTATCGGCAGCTTCCAGTGCCGCGACGAAGGACTCCTGGTACGCAGTCCAGTTGCTCGGCAATGGTTTCGGTCATTTGGGGGCAGATCACCTTTGCTGGTTAGTTGGAATGAGGCCGAATGCGGCGTTCAGAATGCAGATTGAAAGACTACGCCGGATACGACCTGATGATGGATGAATATGAGGGATTTGAACCCCGAAATGAGTTCACAAAGTTCTTGTCGGCCAGCCTCCTGATGTCTGCGGGTAGCTGCCGATAGCACTCCCAGAAGTCCGAGGAGGTGAAGTGCCTCAAAGCGCTTTGGATCTTTTGCATTTGTGGATACCGACATAACACACCTCGCGAAAAAATAAACCGGGATGAAAATGGCCTGGATAGGTTAGTCGCGTGCCGCTATGGAGTTGTCAGGATTTTGTCATGTGGCCCCTTCCGGGGGGCGTCCTGTATTACGGGTGACTGTCGTCCCCCAAACCTTCGGCGAGCTCGGTGGTTTCTTTGTCTGTGGTCAGCTCCAGCGATCAGATACGGCTCAACAGCATCCAGATCTGTGCGCTTCCGCATCATCGAAGGGCAGGCCGCCGCCGCAGCCAGCGAAGATGCCGTAGTGTCGGCTGAAGTCGCCGACGAAATCGAAGTATGGCGCGAAGCGGGTCTCTTGCAGCATGCGCCAAGTGTTGCCGCACACCGGAAAGACCCGGCCAGCCTCGATGCAGTGATGCTTGTCCAGTGTGAAGCAACTTTCCTGGCTGCCGATGCCGCCCTGGTAGATCACCGCCTGGCCGTAATCCTCGCAATCGCTTTCCAGACCGTCCAGCTTGAACAGGCGCCAGGTGGCGGAATAGAAGCCGATGTTACCGACCCGTGGCGCCAGCGAGGGGTCAGTGATGGCAATGGGGCGATCCTTCACCAGGCGTGGGTCGCCGAAGCCCTGTCCCCTGGCCAGGCGCAGGAAATCGTTCCAATACAGGGCGCCGCCCAGGCCCTCGCCGTACAGCACCGGGTCGTCGCGTAGCGCCGAGGGTACGCGGCGGTCGGCATAGACATCGGAGAAATAGAATTCGCCGCCTGGATTGAGCAGGCGATGCACCTGACGCAAGACGGCATCCTTGTCGGGCGACAGATTCACCACGCAGTTGGACACCACCACGTCGAAGCTGGCGTCTTCCAGCCCCAGCGCATCCAGATGCTCGATGTAGCCGAGGCGGAAATCGACGTTGTCGCGGGCATAACCGAACGCTTCGCGGTGATAGGCGCGGTGCCGTTCGGCCACCGCCAACTGTTCCTCGGTCATGTCCACGCCGACGACCTGGCCGTGCTCGCCCACCATCTGCGCCAGGGCATAGACATCACGACCCGAACCGCAGCCCAGGTCGAGCACCCGGCAGCCGACCAGGGACTGCGGCGCGACCAGACCACAGCCGTAGTAGCGCGACATGACTTCCGAATGGATGTGTGCCAGCAACGGCTTGAGCCATTCGGGCATCTGGCTGGCATCGCAGCAGGCGGAGGTGCGCAGGTCCGCCGAGCTTTGCAACTGGCGACCGTAGTAGTCCTTGACGAGATCATGCATGGTGGTCCCCTTGAAGTGGTTGAAATTGGTTAATGAAGCGCCGCTCATTGAAGGCTTTCCGGCTCATGATCCAGCCCTCTATGCGCTGAACGGTCTCCCTTGGTCGAGGCCCGGCCCTGCCTGGGACCGCCGCGGCCTCATGCGCTCCCCAGCCAGTACAGCCCGGCACCCAGGGCCAGCCCCAAGGGCAGGGTGGACACCCAGGTGAGCAGGATGCGCCCGATGGTGCGCCAGTCGCGCTTGCCGTTCACGGCGCCGATACCGAAGATGGCCCCGGTGGCGACATGGGTGGTGGACACCGGCAGGCCCAGGTGGGATGCGCCCAGTACCAGTCCCGCCGTGACCAGGTTGGCGGTCAGGCCCTGGCCATGGCCCAGATCGGTGATGCGTCGAGAGAGGGTTTCCGCCACGCGCCCGGACTGGAGCAGTCCGCCCGCCGCCATGGCCAGGGCGATCAGGACGATGACCCAGGCCGACTGTGTGGAAGACCCCAAGGCGGAAGCCCCCAGCAGCAGGGCGGCGATTTTGGGTGTGTCATTGACTGCCCTGGCAAAGCAAACGCTGCCGGCACTGAGGACGTGCAGGGCATTGGCCGCCGTTTGCGCCTGAACCCCCACGAACCGCCCCTCGTAACGCTCCGCGCAGCCGGTCAGATCGCCCGTCGCCAGTTTGGGCATGGTCGTCGAGAGCATGGCGGTAGAAGCCCCCGCGTACAGGGTCCGGGCTTCGCCCAGGCACAGGCAGTTCGTGGCTTGGATACCCAACTGTCGGCGCGCGAGGCTCAGGGCAGGATACAGCAGCAGGGTTAGGCCGATGGCGAGCAGCGGGCTGAGCAGCAAGGGCTGGGCGAACTTGTTGCCCAGCGCGGCCCATTGGATGCCTTGCGCGTTGGCCACCAGGGCCGCCCCCACCAGTGCTCCGGTGAGGGCGTGGGTGGTGGAAGTGGGCATGCCTATGCGTGTGGCAAGCCACACGGTGGTCCCCGCGCCAATGCCTACGGCGGCCAGCATGGCCCCGTTCAGGGTGCCGGCGGGAATCAGTCCGCTGCCACTGAAGGTCAGCACCAGGCCTTGGGCCAGCCAAACCGATACGAGGCTGCCCGACACGGTGGCGACGGTGGCCCAAGCCAAAGCGGCACGGAAACTCAGCACGCCGCTGCCGTAGAGGGTGGCCACGCCCTTGAAGTTGTCGTTGGCGCCGTTGCTCCAAGCCAGCCAAAAAGTGCCTAACAGGACAGGCGCAAGCATCCAGTCGATCATGTTCTTTCTCCCGATAGTTGAAGTTGCCTTATCTGGCTCAGTTCCGCCAGCAAGTGACCGAGATCGGTCGGCTCGTCGATGTCCGGCGGCGTAGCGCCCATTCGCTCCCGCAGTTCAATGCCCACATGCGCTCCAGGGCAGGCCTGTGAACAGCCGGAGACGACGACGGAGAATTTCACCCTCGCCTCCAGGTATGGAAGCGGGCCAGCCAGGCGAGCACTTGTTGCGGCGCGTGGGCGCGTTTCCATTCCCCGGCGGCGTACTTGGCTGCCTCGCTCCAGGTGGGATAGGGGTGGATGGTACCCAGGATCTTGTTGAGGCCTAGGCCGTGTTTCATGGCCAGGGTGAACTCCGCCAGCAGTTCGCCAGCATGCTCGCCGACGATGGTGACGCCCAGGATGCGGTCCTTGCCGGGCGGTGTCAGCACCTTGACGAAGCCGTGGGCGGCGCCGTCGGCCAGTGCCCGGTCGAGGTTGTCCAGGCCGTAGCGCGTGACCTCGTGGGGGATGCCTTGCGCCTTGACCTCGGCCTCGGAGAGCCCGACTCGCGCCACCTCCGGGTTGGTGAAGGTGACCCAGGGGATCACCCGGTAGTCGGCCTTGAAGCGTTTGAAGCCGGAGAACAGGGCGTTGACTGCCGCGTACCAGGCCTGATGGGCGGCGAAGTGGGTGAACTGGTAGGGACCGGCCACGTCGCCACAGGCGTAGATATTGGGCAACCGGGTTTGCAGGTAGTCGTTGACCTCGATGGTGCCAGCCTTGGTGATGGCGATGCCCAGTTCCTCCAGACCGAAGCCGCTCACCCGCGCCTTGCGGCCGGTGGCGCACAGCAGCAGGTCGAAAGGCAGTGCCCGCTCCGCGCCGTCCTTAACCACGATCAGCCGCTGCTCACCATCGACGATCTCGCAGCGCACCGTGCCCGTGCCCTTGAGCAGGGTCACACCGTTGGCGGCCAGCCCCGCTTCCACCAGGGCGATGGCATCCTGGTCCTCCTTACCCAGGATGCCGGAGCGCGCCACCTGGGTGACCTGGCAGCCGACACCGGCGAAGGCCTGCGCCAGCTCGCAGCCGATCGGCCCGCCGCCCAGCACCACCAGGCGCTCGGGCCTTTCGGTCAACGACCAGATTGTGTCCGAGGTGACGTGGCGCACCCCTTCGATGCCGGGAATCGGCGGGATCACCGGCGCAGCGCCAGTGGCAACGACGATGGCGCGGGTCGAGAGGGTTTGCTTGCCCTGCGTCGTCGTCACCTCCACCGTCCAGGGCGAAGTGATTTGGGCATGGCCCTGGATCACCTCCACGCCAAGCTTCGTATAGCGTTCGACCGAATCGTGCGGCTCAACCTGGCTCACCACACCGCGCACCCGTGCCATGACACGGCCGAAATCGGCCTCGCCCGCTGCATCGCGCACGCCCAAACTGGCCGCGCCACGCAGCTCGCGCAGGAAGCGGGCACTCTTGATCAGCGCCTTGGATGGCACGCAGCCGTAGTTCAGGCAGTCGCCGCCCATCTTGTGGCCTTCGATCAGCGTGACCTTGGCCTTCACCGCAGCGGCGATGTAGGAAGTCACCAGGCCACCCGCTCCGGCGCCGATCACAATCAGGTTGCGGTCGAAGCGCCTGGGTTTGCTCCAACCGGCGTAGACCTTGCGCGCCTGGATCGCGTCGACGATCCTTTTCGCCAACAGCGGAAACACGCCCAAAAGTGCGAAGGAGCCGATCAGCGAGGGGGAAAGAATGCCGGACAGGCTGTTGATCTGCGCCAGTTGCGTGCCGGCGTTCACGTACGCCAGGGTGCCGGCCAGCATACCGAGCTGGCTCACCCAGTAGAAGGTGCGCGTCTTGATGGGGGTCAGGCCCATCAGCAGGTTGATGACGAAGAACGGAAAGGCCGGTACCAGCCGCAGGGTGAACAGGTAGAAGGCGCCGTCCTTCGCCATGCCAGCATTGATGGCGCCGAGGCGGTTGCCGAAACGGCCCTGCACCCAGTCCCGCAGCAGGAAGCGCGCGACCAGGAAGGCCAGGGTGGCGCCGATGCTGGAGGCGAAGGACACCAGCAGCGTCCCGACCACCAAGCCGAACAGGGCGCCACCGGCCAGGGTCATGACCGCCGCACCCGGCAGCGACAATGCGGCGACCGCCACATAGATCAGAAAATAGCCTGCCAGCACCAAGCCAGGCCGTTCGTCATACCAGGCGACAAACTCTGTCTGCCCTGATTTTAGGGCCTCCAGGGTCAGGAAGCGCCCCAGATCCAGGGCGAAGAAGGCGACGATCAAGGCCGTGAGGATGCCAAGAAGAAGTAGTCGTTTCATGCCGCACGCTCTGTCATCGTCTCGCCGAGCGCCCCGCCGCAACTGCTGCCCTGGCCGGCGGTGCAGCCGTAGCAATGGTCCGCCACCCGGATGGGGGTATCGGCAAAATCGTTCGCCAATAAGTCGGTCAGATTGGACCTTGCGCCGCCCTCGCCCTGCATGGCCAGACCCAGTTGTTGGTTGAAATCGCAGTCGAACAGGCTGCCCCGCCAATCCACGCTGATCAAGTCGCGGCACATCACCTGCTCTAGGTTGGCGGGGCAGAAGTTCTGCTTGAGCAAGGCGAGGTAGTCGCCGAATTGACCCTTCGACACCAACGTGCTGCCGAAACGCAGGATGGGCATGTTGGTCAGGGTATAGAGCCGGTTGAAAACGATGCCGTGGCGCATCAGCAGCTCATGCTTGTAGGCCGCTTCCAGACCGGCCTGCTCGGGTGGCAGGCTGGGGCCGCCAGGGTTGTAGACCAGATGCAGATTCAACGAACTGCCCGGCTGACCGTAACCCAGCCCGTTGAGCCGCTTGAGGCCAGCGATGCTGCGCCCATACACGCCCTTGCCGCGCTGGGCATCGACGTTGTCCTCCAGATAGCAGGGCAAGGAGGCCACCACCTCAACGCCCTGCCCGGCAAGAAATTCCGCCAGATCCTCGAAGCCCGGCTCGGACAGGATGGTCAGGTTGCAGCGGTCGATCACCTTCACACCCAGGGCGCGAGCCGCCGTCACCAGCCAGCGGAAGCGCGGGTGCAGTTCCGGCGCGCCGCCGGTGAGATCCAGCCTTTGCACGCCCCGCGCCGCCAGCACCCTGGGGATCAGCTCGATATGGGTATCGTCCATCATCTCGGTGCGCCTGGGTCCGGCGTTGACGTGGCAATGCAGACAACTCTGGTTGCAGCGATAGCCCAGGTTGACCTGCAGCGTCGTCAGGGGATTGCGGCACGGCGCCGGGAAATCAGTGGCCCGCAATAGCGGCAGGGTGTCGTGCATGGCGAACTCCTCGTTCGGTGGTCGATGTCCTATTGTCGTTGCGGAAACAGATTCCTGACAAAAAACGTTTCTGTCAGGAAAATTCCCGCTCAGCGACTAACCTAGCAACAAACGGGCAATGCCTGCCTGTCCTCGTCATGAAGGAGTGCACATGAATCCGCTCAAGCTGTTACCTCAAAAAGGCCAGTCCATCTGGCTGGACTACATCGATCGCCAACTGCTGACCACGGGCGATCTGGCACGCCTGATGGCCGATGACGACCTGCGCGGTGTCACCTCCAACCCCGCCATCTTTGAGAAGGCGATCCGCAGCGACGCGGGGTACCGTGCCGATCTGGACGCATTGCGCGGACAAGGACGCTTGTCGCCGACCGAGATGCTGGAGCAATTGGTTCTACCTGATATTCGTGCCGCCGCTGACCTGTTGCGCGGGGTCTATGCCGCCACCGGCGGGCGGGATGGCTATGTCTCTCTGGAAGTTCCGCCCGCACTGGCCCATGACACCAACGCCACCCTGACCGAGGCACGGCGCCTGTGGCAAGCAGTGGGCCGCGATAATTTGATGATCAAGGTTCCCGCCACCCAAGCGGGGCTGCCAGCCATCAGCGCCCTGATTGCCGACGGCATCAATGTCAACGTCACCTTGCTGTTTTCGCGAGCCATGCATGCTCGCGTGGCCGAGGCCTTTCTGGCCGGACTGGAACAGCGCTCGGTCGCGGGGCTGCCTGTGGACGGTATTGCCAGCGTGGCCAGCTTCTTCGTCAGCCGCATCGACACCGAAGTGGACGAACGCCTGGCTATGCGATTGGAGTCCGCAGTCGGGGCGTCTGAACGCGAGGCGATCCGCGCCCTGATGGGAAAAGCGGCCATCGCCAACGCCAAGCGGGTCTACCGGGACTGGAAACGGATCTTTTCCGGTCCGCGCTGGCAGTCCCTGGCGGACCGCGGCGCCAGCTCTCAGCGTCTACTCTGGGCGAGCACCGGGGTGAAGAACCCGGCCTACCGGGACGTGCGTTACATCGAGGAATTGATTGGCCCGGATACAGTGAATACCGTACCCCCCGCCACCCTGGACGCCTTCCGCGACCATGGCCTTGTGCGCGCCAGCCTGGAGGAAGGACTGGACGAGGCGGCAACCCTACTCGCCAGACTGGAAGGTCTGGGCATCTCCCTAGACGAGGTCACGGACCTGTTGCTGGACGCCGGCGTGGACCTGTTCGTCCAGGCCTATGACAAGCTGTTGGCCCGCCTGCCGGGCTAGGGATCATTAGGCCGGCAGACCATTTTACGAAACAACCCGATGGGGGGAACCGACGATGCAAATCGCAATGGTTGGACTGGGGCGCATGGGCGCCAACATGGCACGACGCCTGATGCGCGACGGCCACGACTGCCTGGTCTACGACCGCGACCCGCAAGCCGTTGCCCGGCTGGTCGCGGAAGGTGCCTCGGGCGTGGCCAGCCTGGCCGAGCTGGCAGACAAGCTGGCGCCGCCTCGGGCAGCCTGGATCATGGTCCCGGCGGGCGACATCACCGAGAACGCGGTCAGGGAACTAGCCGGCCATTTCGCCGCAGGTGATGTCATCATCGATGGCGGCAACAGCTATTTCAAGGACGACATACGACGGGCAAAGATACTTTCCGAACGGGGCATCCACTATCTCGACGCTGGCACCAGCGGCGGCGTCTGGGGGCTGGAGCGGGGCTATTGTCTGATGGTAGGTGGCGACCGGACCGCCTTCGTACGACTGGAGCCGTTGTTCCGCACCCTGGCCCCGGGCGAGGCCGGCATTCCACCCTCACCCGGCCGAAGCGGCGGCGGCAGCGCCGTGCTGGGCTACCTGTACTGCGGTCCCTCGGGCGCCGGCCACTTCGCCAAGATGGTGCACAACGGCATCGAGTACGGCCTGATGCAGGCCTATGCCGAGGGCTTCGACATCCTGAAGAACGCAAACGCCGAGTCGCTTCCGGTCGACCAGCGCTACGCATTCGACCTGGCCGACATCGCCGAGCTATGGCGGCGCGGCAGCGTGGTGACCTCCTGGCTGCTGGACCTGTCAGCGGGGGCCATGGCGCGTGACGCCGATCTGACCGGTTTCAGCGGCTTCGTGCGGGACTCGGGTGAGGGCCGCTGGACAGTGCAGGCCGCCATCGACGAGGCGGTGCCGGCCGAGGTGCTCACCGCCGCGCTGTACGCCCGCTTCCGTTCCCGCCGGGACCACACCTACGCGGAAAAGCTGCTGTCCGCCATGCGGACCGGCTTCGGCGGCCATGCAGAACCGGCGAGCGCAGAGTCATCGACATGAACCTGTCACAGGTACGCCGCTTTCACGAATTCGACAGCTTGGCTGAACTGGAAAGGGCTGCCGTGCGTTACATTCTGGAGACTGCCAATAGCTCGATCCTCGCGCGGAACGCCTTTCGTATCGTTCTGGCGGGCGGGAATACGCCCAGGAACATCTATCGGGCGCTTCGCCGCGCGGATACGGACTGGCCAGCGTGGCATGTCTATTTTGGCGATGAACGTTGTCTCCCCTCGGCGCATCCCGAGAGGAACAGTCAAATGGCCCGCACGGCTTGGCTCGACCATGTGGCCATTCCTCTGAGCCAGATCCACGTCATCCCGGGCGAGCTTGGCCCCGAGGCAGCGGCCGCCGACTATACGCGCAAGCTGGCCGAGGTCGGCGAATTCGATCTCGTGTTGCTTGGATTGGGAGAGGATGGTCACACCGCCAGCCTTTTTCCTGGCTGCGGCTGGGAGAAAGTAACGGCATCGATATCCGCGATTCCCGTGGAAGATGCCCCTAAACCCCCTCTTCGGCGCGTTTCGCTAAGCCCAGCGCGACTGAGTCTCGCCCACCACGTTTTGTTCCTGGTCAGCGGCGCGGGTAAACGGGAGGCTATCTTGGCCTGGCAAGCGGGCGCTGACCTCCCCGCAGACCGAATACGTCCACACACAGGGGTCGAAGTCTTCCTGAACCTCGCCAATTGCGCCCCTTCCCTCGCCGAAACTGACAATCGTTAGAGGAATCACACATGCCTCCCGAAATAGATCTCATCACCCGCATCGAACTGCCCGCCGTCACCTTGCCCGTGGCGGACCCCTGCGTCATCGTCATCTTCGGCGCCACTGGCGATCTGACCCGGCGCAAGCTCCTGCCAGCCCTGTTCCACCTGGCCTGCGAGGGCTGCATGGCGCCCGCCTTCCACGTCGTCGGCGTCAGCCGACCGGACATGGACGACGCGGTCTTCCGCGACCAACTCAGGGGGGGGCGTGGCCCATTCCAGCGAGATCAGTCGTTTCGATGAGGCTGAATGGGCGATGTTCGCGTCACGCCTGTCCTATCTTTCCGGCGATTTTGCCGACCCCGACACCTACCGGCGCCTGGCCGAGGTCCTGGGCAGGATGCCTTCCGCTAACCGCCTGTTCTATCTGGCCACCGCCCCCTCCGCCGCGCCCGCCATCATCCGGGGTCTGGCAGAGGCAGGACTGAACCGGGAGGAACGCGGCTGGGCGCGCATCGTCATCGAGAAACCCTTCGGCCGCGATCTCGACTCGGCACAAGCCCTAAACGCCACCGTGGCCGAGTCCTTCGCGGAAGATCAGGTCTATCGTATCGACCACTACCTGGGCAAGGAGACGGTGCAGAACATCCTGTTCTTCCGTTTCGGTAACGCCCTGTTCGAACCGGTGTGGAACCGCAACCATGTCGACTACGTCGAGATCACCGCCGCCGAGCCGCTGAGCGTGGGGCACCGGGCCGGCTATTATGCCGAATCCGGCGCGCTCCGGGACATGGTGGCCAACCACCTGATGCAGCTCCTGGCGCTCACCGCCATGGAGGCACCAGTTGCCTTCGACGCCGACGCCGTGCGCGACAAGAAGATCGAGGTCTGGCGTTCCATCCGCCCCATGACGCCGGAGGAAGTGGCCGCACGCACGGTGCGCGCCCATTACACCGCAGGCACAGTCGGTGGCGAGATTGTGCCGGGCTGGCAGGAAGAACCGGGGGTGCCGCCGGATACCCGCACCGAGACCTATGCCGCGCTTGATCTGCGCATCGACAACTGGCGCTGGGCCGGGGTGCCCTTTTACCTGCGGACAGGCAAAAGACTGGCGCGACAGGTAACCGAAATCGCTGTGTATTTCAGGCACCCGCCCTTGAGCCTGTTTCCGCGCGAGGACGCACTGAAATCGAATGTCATCGTTCTGCGCATCCAGCCCGACGAAGGCATCAGCCTGGCCTTCGGCGCCAAGCAGCCGGGTGCCGAGCGCCGCGCCGTGCCGGTGTCCATGGATTTCTGCTACCGCGCTGCTTTCGGCGACAACCCGCCCTCTGCCTACGCCGTCCTGTTGCTGGATGCCATGCGCGGCGATGCTACCCTGTTCACCCGGCGCGACGGCGTCGAGGCGCAATGGCGGCTCATCACCCCTATTCTGGAAGCCTGGGCGGTGGACGATAGCCGTTTGTCCGAATATCCCGCCGGCTCGAACGGGCCGGTGGAGGCCGATGCCCTGCTGGCCCGCAACGGCCACCACTGGCGCGCCATCGACGAAAACCGGGGGAAGTGCCATGCCTGAAACCCTCATTCTGGCCGGCGACATCGGCGGTACCAAGAGCGCGCTGGGACTGTTCCGGGGCACCCCCGAAGCGCCCCGGGCGGTATTCGAGCGTATCTACGCGAACCGGGAGTTCAGCGGCCTGGAGATGGTGATCGTGCGTTTTCTCTCGGAAGCGGGACTTCCAGCCTCGTCCGCCTGCTTCGGCGTGGCCGGGGCGGTGCTGGAGGGCGGAGCCCTGTTACCCAATCTGGGCTGGCGCATCACCGAAGCAGCCCTGGCCCGCGACTTGGAGCTGGAGAGCGTGCGGCTGATAAACGACCTGGAGGCCAACGCCCTGGGCATCGCCACCCTGGAGCCGGAACAGCTTTTCAGCCTCAATGACGGGGGTCTCCACCCCGGGGGCAACCGGGCGCTCATCGCCGCCGGCACCGGCCTGGGCATGGCACTGATGGTTCCTGATACCGACGGCTGGCGCGTGCTTCCCTCCGAGGGCGGTCATGCCGACTTCGCCCCCAACAGCGAACAGGAGTCGGCCCTGTGGCGATTCCTGAAAGAACGCCACGGCCATGTCAGTCTGGAGCGGGTGCTGTCCGGTTCTGGTCTGGTCAACGTATATCAATTCCTTCGCCACAGCGGTCTGGCGGAACCGGACTGGCTCGCCCGGCGTTTCCAGGAGACGCCGGACCCGGCCGCCGTCATCGCCCGCGCCGGCCTGGCCGGGGATGCGGCGATCTGCGCCCAGTCACTGGATATCTTCCTGGCCGCCTACGGCGCGGCGGCGGGCAACCTGGCTCTGACGGCCTTGGCCACCGGCGGGGTCTATTTGGGCGGCGGCATCGCTCCCCGGCTCGTCGAGGCACTCCCTCGCAGCAGCTTCCTGGCCGCCTTCGCGGACAAGGGGCGCTTCGCGGCGCTGCTGCGGGAGGTCCCGGTGCAGGTCATCATTGAGCCGAAGTGCGCCCTGTTCGGCGCGGCGGCCCATGCGCTACGGCTGGAGGCGTCAGGATGAAAAAAACCGGAGCGTACGACATTCCGGGCCATCAATGTTTCCGGGTGTCCGGCCCGCGCCCGATTCGGGAACGAATGAACTGAACCGCCACGGGAAGCGCGACCAGCAGGCCGATAAGTACCAGCGAGGTCATCGCATGGCCCAAGTCCGCTTGGGCCATCTCGCCGCCGAAGTGCGCCAGCAGAAAGCTGACCGGAATCAATCCCACCAGGGTCGCCAACGCGAAGCGCCAGGCTCTCAGATGCGTAAGTCCGGCGCCGTAGCTCACCAGATCGAAGGAGACGAAAGGCAGCAGGCGGGAGACGAACACCAGCCAGGTCAAGGTGTTCTGCGATCCCAGCCAGCCCAGCGCGACGCGCTCGCCGAACAGCCTGCGCAACAGGTCGTGGCCCAACAGGCGGGCAATGCCGAAGGCGATCAAAGCGCCGGTTTCCGCGCCGATGACGACGTACAGCGTGCCCCAGACATGGCCGAACAAAGCGCCGGAAACCAAGGCGATAGGGGCGCTTGGGATAGGGTTGAGCACGACGGCCAGCGCCATGAGGCCGACGATCAGCAGCGGTCCCAATACACCCAGCGCAAGAGTCTTCCGGCGCAGCCACTGGCCATCCAGGATCTGTTCCAGCATGCCGCTGGCATTCAGATGGCGATAGGCCAGCACGAGGACGATCAATACCAGCAGCGCACCGAGCAGGCGCAGCTTCGTGGTCCCGATTTGATATCTCATCATGCCGAATCGACGCTTGTCAGGTCAGTCCTGCCCGCTTAGCCCGCGCAACAGAACAATTGCCGTACATCCGGCCGAGGCAGCAGGTCGAGGCGAGGATGGCGGCGAGGCCGCTGGCGGCCAAAGCGCCGCGACCTTTGCTGGGTTCCGACATGGCGTTCTCCTTCCGGGTCTTTGGTTGATACGGTGACGTTACCTCCGTAGTCAAGTACGGAGTCAAGCACTATGGAGAGCGCTGCATGGCGGCTGGTGACAGGGGCACAGCGTCCTGAACGGATAATGATAAGGCGTCGAGCAAGAATAACTTGGGCGATATTGCGCTCGGATTTAGGTCAGATTTGGTCGAACCGATTGAGCAAAACCGCAGGCGTAGCAGTGCTACGTCGAGGAGTTTGCGATTGAGGTTCGGCCAAATGTGGCCTGAAGACGAGATGCGAGATGTTCAAGTTATTCTTGCTCGACGCCTAAGGCCTGCGTCATCG
>JAHJDE010000131.1 GCA_018812525.1 Gammaproteobacteria bacterium | reverse complement strand
CGCCGGACTGCTCCATCAGCAAACGCAACTGACGGATCGAACGCTTGGGGTTGTCGCGCTTGGCGACCAGGATCGCCTCCTGTACGGTCAAGGGGATCTTCGACGCCCCGCGATCGGTGCGCGGCTTTGGCTCCAGGCCGAATTACAGTGACAGTTTACTAAATACACTAAATTATGTCGTTGGGTTGGTCCTCCCTTACATCGCCCCTCCTAAGCCACCTCACCATGCGCTCAAACAAGTAAACTGGTGTGTCGTAAATTACTATTAAGTGTATTTGGTAAACTGTCACCGTAATTCGACAGTTCCTAAGGTCGTTGACGAGCAAAACGGCCATATAAAACAATGCGTTAGCGCGCGGCGAAGGTGAATGTTTTAATTAAATTACAGTGACAGTTTACTAAATACACTTAATTATGTCGTTGGGTTGGGCCTTCCTTACATCGCCCCTCCTAAGCCACCTCACCATGCGCTCAAACAAGTAAACTGGTGTGTCGTAAATTACTATTAAGTGTATTTAGTAAACTGTCACCGTAATTCGTAATTCACCGCGCAGCGAAGGTTAATGTTCGCAGATAATTGCTGCAGGACGGCGTTCAGCCTTGACAGGGAAAACCAAGGCGGGAATAATTGCGCGCTTCTCACTCGGGGACTGAATTTCAGGAGACTATCGTGGCCAATTCCGCACAAGCCCGCAAGCGCGCCCGCCAGGCCGAAACACATCGTCAGCACAACGCCTCCCGCCGCAGCATGACTCGCACCTACATCAAGAAGGTCGTGAATGCCATCGAAGCGGGCGACAAGGAAGCAGCGGTCGCGGCTTACGCCAGCGCACTGCCCATGATCGACAGCGCAGCCAACCATGGGCTGTTCCACAAGAACAAGGCCGCTCGTCACAAGAGCCGTCTGAACGCCAAAATCAAGGCCATGGCCTGATAGGCTGAGAATAAACACCCTCTCCCATCGAATGACTTTAGCCCTCTGAAGCCAGCTCTAATCAGTAGCAAATAACAGTCGGCCTGCTTTAGTGGGTTGTGCTGAAAGCGGTGCTGACGGGGCAAATCGGTTCTGCCATGTAACTGATTGATAGTTGTTCGAAAATAATTGCAGGCATCGTCACCCCATTGAATTTCTTAGCATTTCCGGGGGCGATGCAATTATGTTTTTTCAGGTGAGATTACACAGAACAGATTGCCCCTGGTAACTCATTGTTTCAGAGGGAAGCGTTCGGTCGTCTGTTTTTGCCCTGTCCGCCCCGCCCCTTGACTGGATCTCCAGCACTGGGTAGTTCATTCTCCAGAACATGCCGACCGCGCGTTACCAAAGCGCCACTTCCTCTTATCTGCCTGGGCGTACGGCCCACTCCCCGGTCGGGACTTCGACCCGCTAGATGCAATACTGTTACTGCGTACGGCCAGGTCTTGTCTTTTGCGGCAACGCGTCCGTCAAAGTCAGCCCATATGTGATATTCGGCCCAGTCCAGGCAGCACCCGCTGTTCGACCAGATCAGCCAGGCCCGCCAGTTCCGGGTAGTCGGGGGCGATTTCGACAATGTAGCCCAGGGTGCGGGGGATATCCTTGAGATAGCCTGGCTTGCCGTCGCGGATATTGAGGCGGGCGAAGATCCCGGCGGCCTTGAGGTGGCGCTGGGCGCCCATGAGATCGAACCAGCGCTGGAAAGATGTCTCATGCTCGGGCCGGACGATCCCCGAGTGAAGCGCCAGTTGGAAGTAACCGGCAACCCACTTTTTTACCTGCTCGCGGGGCCAGGCGACGTAGCAATCGCGCAGCAGGGAGGCCAGATCATAGGTCAGGGGGCCGCAAACGGCGTCCTGAAAGTCGATAACACCGGGATTTGGGTTTGCCACCAGGAGGTTGCGCGAATGGAAGTCCCGGTGGACGCAGACCTGGGGCTGCTCCAGGGCATTGGCGGTCAACAGTTCGAATGTCCCGTCGAGCATCTCCTGGTCTCGATCCGTCAGGGAGACACCCAAATGGCGGCGCACCAGCCACTCGCGGAACAGCTCCATCTCGGCCATGAGCAGGCGGCGATCATAGGGCGGCAGGTCTTCGCAGGGGCCGCAGGCCTGGATGGAGATCAAGGCCCCCATGGCGTCGCCGTAATGACGCTCCACGCTCTGCTCGTCGAGGATATCAAGAAAATGGGTCGAACCCAGGTCGCTCAACAGCAGAAAGCCCTGTTGCAGATCCATGGCGTGGATCTGGGGCACATGGATGCCGAAACGGGTGAAGGCCTCGGCGATGCGGACGAAGGGGCCGGAGTCCTCCTTTTCCGGTGGGGCGTCCATGGCGATAAGGGTGCCGCCATCCGCAAGGGTAACGCGGAAATAACGCCGGAAACTGGCATCGCCGGAAGCCGGCCTGATATCGAATTCGCCCAGACGGCCCAGTCCCTGGAGCCATTGCTGCAAAGCGGCAAGCCTGGAATCGGTATTGGTTTCCTTCTCTGCCATCGTTTCTTCCGCCCTTGGTGATAGATTCGGGGTGCCCCGTTCGGGCGGTGATTATCGCAAATCGCGTCTGGAGGCATACAGCCTTTTATTCGATCTGATAAGGAAAATACATCGTTGCATCCGTGTTTTGCATTAGCCCCACCGGGGATGCTGGGATAGACTACGGCGTCCTTAAACCACGGCTCGAACAGTTGATATTCATGCGGCAAATCCCCGACATCACGGAAAGCGAACTCTGGATCGTCAAGACCACCCTGAGGGAACGCTATGGGGAGCCCGTCGAACCGGATATTGCCGACAGTGAGATCCGGATCGAGCCATCCGACCGCGACCTGACCCAGGTCCCCGTCATCTACTGGCAGGCAGAAAATTGCAATTTCGTCATCTTCAAGACGGGTGATCGCAACTACCGCGGGCAGTTTTTTTATCGCCTCCACCAGCAGTACGGCACCGGCATCCGTGAATACGATGACCTGACCGAATGTATTGTCTCCCTACTCCAGACCCAGGCCGATCATGGTGCACAGGAAAAGGGCGACATCCCGCCAAAGCGGCAATAGTGATTCAAGCCATCAACCTTGATGGGTTAGGCTTTAATTTTTCCATTTTTAAGATCTATATTAAGTTTGAGAGGGGAAGACCCAATGACCGCGAAAAATGCCTTCTATGCCCAGTCCGGCGGCGTGACCGCCGTGATCAACGCATCCGCCTGCGGTGTCATAGAGACCGCCCGCAAGCATAAGGACAGGATCGCCAACGTCTATGCCGGCCGCAACGGGATCATCGGCGCCCTGACGGAGGAGCTGATCGACACCGGCCTGGAATCTGACGCGGACATCGCAGCCCTTCGCCACACCCCCTCCGGCGGTTTCGGCTCCTGCCGCTATAAACTCAAGTCCCTGGAGGCCAACAAGCGCGAATACGAGCGCCTGATCGAGGTCTTCAAGGCACACGACATCGGCTATTTCTTCTACAACGGCGGCGGCGATTCTGCCGATACCTGCTTCAAGGTCTCCCAGCTCTCCGAGACGATGGGTTACCCGGTCCAGGCGATCCACGTCCCCAAGACCGTGGACAACGACCTGCCCATCACCGACAACTGCCCAGGTTTCGGCTCTGTGGCCAAGTACATTGCCGTCTCCACCCTGGAGGCATCCTTTGACGTGCGCTCCATGGCCGCCACCTCCACCAAGATCTTTGTGATCGAGGTCATGGGCCGTCACGCCGGCTGGATCGCCGCTGCCGGCGGTCTGGTGGAAGACAACGACATCCCCGTGCTGGTGCTCTTCCCCGAGGTGGAATTCGACAAGGACAAGTTCCTGGCCGCCGTCAAGTCCAAGGTGGAGCAGCATGGCTTCTGTACCATCGTAGTCTCCGAGGGCTGCCACTGGCCCGACGGCAAGTTCCTGGCCGAACAGGGCACCCGCGACGCCTTCGGCCATGCCCAACTGGGTGGAGCCGCACCCGTGGTAGCCAACATGATCAAGGAGGCCCACGGTTACAAGTTCCATTGGGCGGTCGCCGACTACCTGCAACGCGCCGCGCGCCATCTGGCCTCCGCCTCCGACGTGGAACAGGCCTATGCCCTGGGCCAGGCAGCCGTGCAAAAGGCACTGGAAGGCAAGAACTCCATCATGCCAACCGTGGTGCGGGAATCCTCCAATCCCTACAAATGGAGCATCGGCGAGGCATCACTGAGTGAAGTGGCCAACGTCGAGAAGATGATGCCCACTGAATTCATCTCCGCCGACGGCTTCGGCATTACCCCTGCCTGCAAGGATTACCTCTATCCCCTGATCAGGGGTGAGGCCTACCCCCCCTATAACAACAACGGCATGCCGAATTATGTAACGCTCAAACTGGCGTCCGTTGCGAAGAAACTTGCCGAATTCAAGCTCTGAATCGGCCATCGGCTGTCACTGGGAGATCAATCGCTACCTTTTTCAGTCAAATATTGACAAAGGTCAATGCCATACCCCCTAAAACAATAAGAGAGTTGCCGACTATGCAAGCCCTTTGGGTGGCGGCCCTATCGGAACGATCGAGTGCAAGGACTGCGACCTTGATGTACCCGGCATTGCCGGCCACTGACTTATACAACCACCAACAGGAGACTTTTCGATGATTGTAGGTTTAATTTTTGCCCTGGCCTGCGCCATTCTGGCGCTGGTCTACGGGTTCGTTTCGGTCAAATGGATTCTCACCCAACCCGACGGTAACGATCGCATGCGCGAAATCGCCGCCGCCGTTCAGGAAGGCGCCAAGGCCTACCTCAATCGTCAGTACACCACCATCGGCACGGTCGGCGTAGTCCTGTTCGTGTTGCTCTGGATCGTCCTGGATGCCGCGACCGCCATCGGCTTCGCCATTGGCGCCATCCTGTCTGGCGCGGCTGGTTACATTGGCATGAACATCTCTGTCCGTGCCAATGTCCGCACCGCGCAGGCAGCCAATGACGGCCTCAATGCCGCCCTGCAAATTGCCTTCCGTGGCGGCGCCATCACTGGCATGCTGGTTGTTGGCCTGGGCCTGCTGGGTGTCGGCGGTTACTATGCCATTCTCCTCATGCTGGGTGTGCAGGATCCGATTCACCCCCTGATCGGCCTTGGCTTCGGTGGCTCACTGATCTCCATCTTCGCCCGACTGGGCGGCGGCATCTTCACCAAGGGCGCTGATGTGGGCGCCGACCTGGTGGGCAAGGTCGAGGCAGGCATCCCCGAGGACGATCCCCGCAACCCCGCTGTCATCGCTGACAACGTGGGCGACAATGTGGGCGACTGCGCCGGCATGGCCGCCGACCTGTTCGAGACCTACGCCGTCACCATCATCGCCACCATGCTGCTGGGCGCCCTGTTACTCAAAGGCGCCGCCATGCAGGCAGCCATCTACCCGCTGGTGTTGGGTGGCGTATCCATCATCGCATCGATCGTCGGCACCTTCTTCGTTAAGGCGAATGAAGGCGACACCAAGATCATGACCGCCCTCTACAAGGGCCTGATCGTCTCCGGCGGTCTGGCTGCCATCGCCTTCCTGCCCGTGACCTATCTCTTCATGGGCGGCATCGAGGGTTATAACGTCTGGGCACTCTACGGCGCCGCACTGATCGGTCTGGTCCTGACCGCCGCCATGGTGATGATTACCGAGTACTACACCGCCACCGAGTTCTCTCCGGTACGCCATATCGCCGAGGCATCCACCACCGGTCATGGCACCAATGTCATTGCCGGCCTGGGCGTTTCCATGAAGTCCACTGCGCTGCCAGTGCTGGCTGTCTGCGCCTCCATCTGGGGCGCCTATGATCTGGCAGGTCTCTACGGCATCGCCATCGCCGCCACCTCCATGCTCTCCATGGCCGGCATCATCGTCGCGCTCGACGCCTACGGCCCGATCACCGACAACGCAGGCGGCATCGCCGAAATGGCAGAACTCGACGAGAAGGTGCGCAGCATCACCGACCCGCTCGACGCCGTGGGCAACACCACCAAGGCCGTCACCAAGGGCTATGCCATCGGCTCCGCCGGTCTGGCAGCTTTGGTGCTTTTCGCCGACTACACCCATGCCCTCGAAGCCAAGACCGGCGCCTTGACCCTGTTCGACCTGTCGAACCACATGGTTATCATCGGCCTCTTCATCGGTGGCCTGGTACCCTATCTGTTCGGTGCCATGGGGATGGAAGCAGTCGGCCGCGCCGCTGGCTCCATCGTGGTCGAGGTTCGCCGTCAGTTCCGAGAAATCCCCGGCATCATGGAAGGCACCGCCAAGCCGGAATACGGCACCTGCGTTGATATGCTCACCAAGGCAGCCATCAAGGAGATGATCATTCCCTCCCTGCTGCCGATCGCTGTTCCCGTTGTGGTGGGACTGGCGCTGGGACCGCAGGCCCTGGGCGGCGTACTGCTTGGCACCATCGTCACCGGCATCTTCGTCGCCATCTCCATGACCACAGGCGGCGGCGCCTGGGATAACGCCAAGAAGTACATCGAAGAAGGCAACTACGGCGGCAAGGGTTCCGACGCCCACAAGGCTGCCGTCACCGGCGACACCGTCGGCGACCCCTACAAGGACACCGCCGGCCCCGCCATCAACCCGCTGATCAAGATCATAAACATCGTCGCACTGCTGATGGTGCCACTGATCTGATCCCAGGTTGAATCGACCCTCTAAGGCCGCCCTTTGGGCGGCCTTTTTTGTTTCGCGCCCTGTTCAATCTCTCGCATTTCTGCAAAATAGGGGGAATATTCACCGCTATTCATCGAGGAGACAGGCCATGCGCCTTCATACAACATTGGCGGCGACATTCCTTCTATCAGCGCTCACTCCCAGCCTGGCAAGTCCCGGGGATATTTCCAGTCTCTCCACCGCTCGCTCCTGGGCACTTCTCGCCGATGCAGAGCAGGCCGCCGAGGGCGTCATTAATCCCGAGGCTGAGTCCGCCGCAAAGGCTGCTGCTGAGGATGAAGCACGCCGACAGGCCGAAGCCGAGGCAGCCGCCAGGGCAGCACAGGAGTCCGCCGCAAAGGCCGCTGCTGAGGATGAAGCACGCCGACAGGCCGGAGCCGAGGCAGCCGCCAGGGCAGCACAGGAGGCCGCCGCCAAGGCCGCTGCTGAGGTTGAAGCACGCCGACTGGCCGAAGCCGAGGCCGCCGCCAAGGCCGCTGCTGAGGATGAAGCACGCCGACTGGCCGAAGCCGCTAAGGCTGCAAGTCCAGAACCCGTGGCTGTCGACAGGATCAATGGAGATACATCGGTCACTCCGATGCAAAAGGAGCAGGATGCATCGCCAGCACCCCAGAACGCCGTCGAACCACAGCCAGCCCGTCAGGCAGAGCAACCGATGCGCGAAGAGCCTCGCCCCAGAGATACCGAACCTGCACAACAAGCATCCTCACCAGTCCCCGCGACGGAAACCACAGCCCAACCCGCCCCAGCAGTGCAAGGACAGCGATCATCCAGAAGGCCCCGCGCCCCATCAGCATCTGAGAGCACACCTACAGAAGCCGTACCCGTCCTGCGATCCCATCCCAGTATCCAGGCAGAGAATCCTGCGCCGCTTTTGGATAGCGCCAAAGAATCCCCGGCTGTGCCAGTGGTTGAACCCGTTCCCCAGAGACAACGGCCATCGCGGACCAGTGAAGCCGTTGCCCCACCACCTATAGATGACAGGGCTGCCCAATCATCTGTGACACAGGCTCCGCTTCGTTCGGCACGAACCGAGCGCGGCGAAAGACAAGGAAGAAGCCAGCAAGATCAACAACCCCGTGGGGCCCAGGCCATGGGTGAAGTCGGCGACCGCCGCATTTTCTCCCAGGACCGCGCCAACATCGTCGAGTCCCCTGACACCCGCCGCCTCGCCCGGCAGAGGGACAGGGTTCTCGTCGAGCGGCTGCAACGCGGACGTTCCCGTGAAACCATCTTCCGTCCGAATGGAATTCAACTGGTTACTATTCATGACCGCTGGGGCAACATTATCCAACGTTCGCGGATCATGCCTAACGGCCGCGAGATCTTTCTCTCTTACGGACCGGAATACAGGGGGGAGGAACACAACGCCTGGCGCGATCCGGGCCGCGACCTGCCACCGCTGCGTATGAACCGACCCGCCGACGACTTTATCCTCGATGCTGATCGAGTTCAGGACGAGCGTGAATTTTATGCCTTCCTGAAACGCCCTCCGGTGGAACGAATCGAGCGCCTCTATTCCCTGAACGAAGTCAAGCGATCCGCCCGCTTGCGTGACAAGATCCCCCGTATCGAGCTGAACAACTTCACCTTTGCCTCTGGGTCGGCCGAGATCGCGGCTCGCCAGGTTGACAGGCTTGAGGGCCTTGCCAACGCCATTTTGAGACTCCTGGAGAGAAACCCGGCAGAGACCTTCCTTATTGAAGGCCATTCCGATGCGGTTGGTTCGGATGTGGACAATCTAGCCCTGTCGGACAGGCGCGCCGAAAGCCTGGCGATAGTGCTCAGCGATGTCTTCGACATTCCGCCCGAAAACCTGGCAACACGGGGTTATGGTGAACGCTTCCTGAGAATCAGGACCGAAAGGCCAGAGCCCCTGAACCGGCGGATTGTGTTTCGTCGCATCACGCCCCTGATCGTTCCGATCAATTACGGCACCCCAGGCGAGAGACAGCCCTACCGGCGATGATGCGCTTTTCTTCCAGACTGCCTAGCCATAGGTCCCGTAAGCTATACTCACAACCTCGTTAATAGCTAGAACCCCCTGCCATGAAACTCGGAATCGTCATCCTCGCCGCTGGTCAGGGAAGCCGCATGCGTTCCCGGCTACCCAAGGTGCTCCACCCCCTGGCCGGCAAACCCCTGTTGAAGCATGTCATCGACTGCGCCCGGCAGCTCGAACCGGAGAAGGTCGTCGTGGTCTACGGACATGGCGGCGAAACAGTGCGGGAATCGCTCGACAATGAACCGGTTGAATGGGTGGAACAGGCCGAGCAGCTCGGCACCGGCCATGCCCTGGCCCAAACCCTGGCGGCAACCGATGGACTCGACCGTGTCATGGTCCTCTATGGCGATGTCCCCCTGATCCGGCCCGACACCCTGCGCCACTTGAACGAGCGGACCGGCCAGGGTGTCGGCATTCTGACCGTCGAGCTGCCCGATCCCACCGGCTACGGCCGGATCCTGCGCAACGATGCCCGTCATGTGGTGCGCATCGTCGAACAGAAGGACGCTAGCCCGGAGGAGCTGGGGGTGCGCGAGATCAACAGCGGCATCATGAGTATCGGCCGGACGAGCCTCACCGGTTGGCTCGACCGAATCGGCAACGATAACGCCCAGGGCGAATACTATCTCACCGACATCATCGGCCTGGCGGTCGGCGATGGCGTCCCCGTGGAGGGCGTGATCATCGACAACGCCACCGAGCTGATGGGGATCAACGACCGGGCTCAACTGGCGGAACTGGAGAGGGAATACCAGCGGCAAGGCGCCTTGACCCTGATGCGCCAGGGCGTCAGCCTGCTCGACCCTGCCCGCTTCGACCTGCGGGGCAGGCTCCACTGCGGCCGGGACGTGACCATCGACATCAATGTCTTGATCGAGGGCGAGGTGACCCTCGGCGACGATGTCCGCATCGGGGCCAACACGGTCCTGCGCAACAGCCGAATCGGGGATGGCGTCCACATCCTGGAAAATTGCGTCATCGAGGACGCGGCGATCGGCCCCGATTGCCGTATCGGTCCCTTCTCCCGCATCCGGCCCGGCACCGAGCTGGCGGGTTCGAACCATGTGGGCAATTTCGTCGAGATCAAGAAATCCCGCGTCGATGAGGGGAGCAAGATCAACCACCTCAGCTATGTGGGCGACAGCATTGTCGGCCGGAAGGTCAATATCGGCGCCGGCACCATCACCTGCAACTACGACGGGGCCAACAAGCACCTGACCCAGATCGGCGACGGTGCCTTCATCGGCTCCAACACCGCCCTGGTGGCACCCGTCGTGGTCGGCCAGGGCGCCACCATCGGTGCAGGCTCCACCATCAGCAAAGAGGCGCCAGAAGGGAGGCTTACCCTTTCCCGCGCCAAACAGATCACCATCGAGGGCTGGAAACGCCCCCTCAAGGAGAAGAAGTAACCATGTGCGGCATCGTCGGTGGCATCGCCCAGAGAGACCTTACCCCCATCCTGATCGAGGGCCTGCGTCGGCTCGAATACCGTGGCTACGACTCGGCCGGCGTCGCCGTCCTCGATGCCGGGGGTCAGATAAAGCGCATTCGCCGGCTGGGCAAGGTCAAGGGACTGGATGAGGCGGTCGAGGCCGAAGGGCTGACTGGCCGGATCGGCATTGCCCATACCCGCTGGGCCACCCATGGCGTGCCCTCGGAGGAGAACGCCCATCCCCACCAAAGCGGCGATCGCGTCGCCCTGGTCCATAACGGCATCATCGAAAACCACGAGGAACTGCGCCACCGGCTGATGGAAAACGGCCATAGCTTCAGCTCCCAGACGGATACCGAGGTGATCGTCCATGCGGTCTATGATCGCCTGGTCGCGGGTGACGATCTCCTGAATGCCGTGCGCAACACGCTCGGCCAGTTGGAGGGGGCCTATGCCCTTGGGGTTATTTCGATCGACAATCCGGACCGACTGATCGCCGCACGTCATGGCAGTCCCCTGATCATCGGCATCGGCTTTGGGGAACACTTCATCGCCTCGGACATCTCCGCCCTGCTGCCGGTGACCCAGCGTTTCATCGTCCTGGAAGAGGGGGATGTCGCGGAACTGACCACCGATGCTGTGAGCATCTACGATGCCAAGGGCCAGCGGGTCGAGCGGGAGGTTCGTGAATCCCGTCTCTCCGCCGATACAGTCGAAAAAGGCCCTTACCGCCATTTCATGCTCAAGGAGATCCATGAGCAGCCACGCGCCATCGCCGACACCCTGGAGGGCCGCATCAGCGGTTCCCATATCCTGGCCAGCGCCCTGGGCCATGCGGCCGACTCGCTTCTGAACGAGATCGGGGCGGTGCAGATCGTCGCCTGTGGAACCAGCTATCACGCCGGTCTGGTGGCACGCTATTGGATCGAGCGTTTCACCGGCCTGCCCTGCAATGTCGAGGTCGCCAGCGAGTACCGGTACCGTGTGCCGGTGGTCCTCCCCGACTGCCTCTTCATTACCATCTCCCAATCGGGCGAGACCGCCGACACCCTGGCCGCCCTGCGCAAGGCCAAGGAGATCGGCTACCGGGCGACCCTGGCCATTTGCAATGTGTCAGAGAGCTCCCTGGTACGCGAGTCCCAGCTCTGCCTCCTGACCCATGCCGGCCCTGAGATCGGCGTCGCCTCCACCAAGGCCTTTACCACCCAGTTGACGGCCCTGCTGCTGCTGGTCGGTTGCCTCGGCAAGGCACGGGGCCTGAGGGAGATCAACGAACAGGAATTGGTGGAGCAGCTTCGGGAGCTGCCCGGCCTGTGCCAGGAGATCCTGAAACTGGATGGCCCCATTCAGGCCTTGGCGGAGGAGTTCGTCGACAAGCAGCACGCCCTTTTCCTGGGGCGCGGCAGCAATTTCCCCATTGCCCTGGAGGGTTCCCTCAAGCTCAAGGAGATCTCCTATATCCATGCCGAGGCCTACCCCGCCGGAGAGCTGAAACACGGCCCCCTGGCCCTGATCGACGAGGAAATGCCGGTGGTCGCAGTGGCACCCAACAACACCCTGCTCGACAAACTGAAGTCGAACCTGGAGGAGGTCCGCGCCCGTGGCGGCCGCCTCTACGTCTTCGCCGACGAGACTGTTTCAGTCAGCGCCAGCGGCGAAGGCTACACCGTGCTCGTCATGCCGCACTGCCCATCCCTCATCGCCCCCATTGCCTATACCCTGCCCTTGCAACTACTCGCCTACCATGTGGCCGTGTTGAAGGGGACGGACGTGGACCAGCCGAGGAACCTGGCCAAATCGGTGACAGTGGAGTAACCCCCTACTCGGGTTCAGGCCGGGCATGCGCCCCCGTCAGGGGGACGAAGGCCACGCCCAGGATGCTGCGGCGGCTGGCATGACCGTATTCATCCTTCTCCACCAGAAACAGCTCCTGATGGTAATGGGGCAGTCCCACCGGGATCACCAGTCTCGCCCCCGGTTTCAACTGTGCGACCAGGGGTTCGGGTATCACCGGCGTTGCGGCGGTGACGAGGATACCGTCATAAGGCCCCTGTTCCGGCCAGCCCTGATAGCCGTCCGCCACTTTGCACAGGACATTGCCATAGCCCAGCTCCCGCAGACAGGACTCGGCCCGACGGGAGAGCGGCTCGATGATCTCCAGCGTATAGACCTGCTTTACCAGACGGGAGAGTATGGCGGCCTGATAGCCGGAGCCGGTGCCCACTTCGAGCATGACATCCCCTGGCTCCGGCGCCAGAAGATCAGTCATCAGGGCCACAATGTAGGGCTGGGAAATGGTCTGGCCATGGCCGATGGGCACAGGTCCATTGACATAGGCCATGTCCCTCGCCTCCTCAGGGATGAAGCGATGGCGGGGCACCTCGGCCATAGCCGCCATCACCCGACCGTCAAAGGCGCTCCTCCCGATGAGGCCCCTGGTAAAAGCGACCTCCATTTCGATATCACGCAACATCTGTTGCCTGTCCGACAGCTTATCCACAGGCCCCCCCCGCTCTTCGCATCGCAGCCATACCGATATGCCAAAAGGAAAGGGCCATGGGGTACAACCCGCATGGCCCTCACCGAACCCTGGTGGAAACCCCTTATTCTTATCAGAATCAGATCATGCGGATGGCGGCTCATCGGCCGAGGCCGTTTGATGCAATTCCATCTGCTTCAGGCGCGTATAGACCCGCAGCACCTTTTTGGCGTAGATGTAGTCAAGTTCCTTTCCGGCGTCGACCTCGGAGCCGACCCTGTTCCAGCCCAGGTTATAGGAAGCCAGGGCGTGGTCCCATTTACCCTTGGACTGTTGCAGCATAAATTTCAGAATGGCCGAGCCGGCACGGATGTTCTTGTCGACGCTATGGGCCAGATCTTCCGCGCTCTGTATGAAACTGAGTTCGTTGCAGATCTTCCGGGGATTTTCACAATTGACCCAGGCCGGCATGACCTGCGTCAGGCCCAGGGCGCCCTTGTTGGATACCTGCGACGGCTTGAAATGGGATTCAATATAGGCCAAGGCCACCAGCATGTCGGGGTCGTTGCCATAGGGAGTCGCCCATTTGTGAATGGAATCGGCGATCTCCACGGCGTATGCGGCATCGACGTGGCTGGCCAGCAGACGGATCTTGTCAGCAATCTGCTCGACCTCCATCTGACGTTTGTAGGCCTGGAGCTTTTCGCGGTATTCGCCGACTTTATCCCGCTCCAGGCCCGAGATATTGGCGCCTTTCTTGAGGAACTCCCCTTCGAAGAGATCAATGAGACTGGAAAGGCTGGCGATGCGTTCGCTATAGGAGTGATTGATGCTGGCAATCTGGCTATCGAGGCGGGTGTTCTCCCGCTGGGTCTCGTACCAGTTGTAGCCGCTGTAAGCACCACCGACGGCAAGAATAGTGACGATATAAAGAAAAATGCGCGTCTTCAGGCGCAGATGGTGGGCATTCGCGATCACGAACTCAGGGTTCCGATACTTCATTCTTTCCCTCACTGGTTACTGCTTAAGGGTGGATGCGATTCCTGGCTGACTGCCCGATTTGTCTCGACTCCTTCAACTCGGGGATAAGATTCTCAGCGCAACGATAGAGTAGTTTAAAAGACGAAGCAGGAATAACAAGCCTTAGGATCATAAATTTGTTGACTCCGGTCAATATTTACATTCAGAGGTTCTTGCAAAACTGCAAGAACCTCTTGCGGTTCAGGGATGTTCCTCATTCCATAAATCGGCAAAGCGCCGGGATTTCCATTTGAAAACAACGGATCGTTCCTTTTCGTCATAAGCCAACGCCTTTGTCTGGGGTAATGGGTCACTCCGCTCGTAGCGCCTGCACCGGATCCAAGCGGGCGGCATGGAGCGCGGGAGCCACGCCAGAGGCCAGTCCCACTAATAGGGCGATGATCTCCGCCATGGCCGCATAGAACCAGGAAATGCTGACGGGCAGGGCCGGGAGCAGGATGCCGACCAGCAGTGCCAGGCCTATCCCCAGCCCAAGACCGATCAGTCCGCCCATTCCGGCCAGGGTGACGGCGTCCAGCAGAAACAGCGTCAATACCTGGCGTTTGCGTGCCCCCAAGGCGCGAAGCAGCCCCACCTCCCCCCGGCGCTCATTGACCGTGATGGTCATAATAGTCAAGATGCCGACCCCCCCCACTAGCAGCGAGATCCCCCCGAGACCACCGATGGCGATGGTCAGCACACCCAGGATATCCCCCAGCACCTCCAGCATCTGATCCTGGGTTACCACGGTGAAATCCTCCCCGCCGTGGCGGTCTTTCAAATGGCGTTTGACCCTTTCCGCCACCGGGCCGCTGCTGAGCCCGGCACTGTAGAGCAGGTCGATCTCCATCAGGCTCTCCCGGTCGAACATGGCCATGGCGCGGGAGATGGGGATATAGACCGTATCGTCCATATCGAAGCCGAGCATCTGTCCCTTGCGCTCCATGACGCCGACCACCCGGTAGCTTTCGCTGCCGATGCGGACGCGCTCCCCCAGGGGGGATCGGCCCGGAAACAGCTCCTCGCTCATCTTGCTGCCCAGCACGGCATAGCCCCGCGCGGCGGTGAAGTCGTCTCCCGGCAGGAAGCGGCCGAGTGCGGGGTGCATGCTCCAGACATCCGGCACCCTTGATCCGACGCCCAGGATCATGCTGCGCCGCGACATGCGACCGGCCTCCACGGACGCGTTACCCTGCACAACCGGAACCACCGCCTCGATGCCAGACAGCCGCTCCAGGGAACGGGCATCATCCAGGCTGAGGGGCCGCACATTGCTGACCATGGCCCCAGAGACGCCAAAGGTCTCTGTCTTGCCGGGCATGACAGCAATGAGGTTGGCGCCGAACTGGGTGAACTCCTTAAGGACATAGCGCTGCACCCCCTCCCCGATGGCGGTCAGCACGACCACGGCCGCGATGCCGACGGCAATGCCCAGCATGGTGAGAAAACTGCGCACCCGTCCCGCTCGCAAGGCGATATAGGAATGATTGATCAGATCGGTTGCGCGCATCCCCCTGGCCTCCTCAGCCACCGGCCAGGGCCAGCACGGGATCGAGCCGGGAGGCGCGCCGCGCCGGCAACCAGCCGAACAAAAGACCGCTGGCGACCGCCACCGACGCCGCCGCAATCGGCGCCCACAGGGGCGCGGCAATGGGAAAGGCGGGATAGAGCCGCGCCACCCCCCAGATCACCCCCTGGGCCGCCAGCAGGCCCGTAAAGGCGCCCAGGACAGACAACAGGGCCGATTCGGCCAGAAACAGCCCCAGAACCTGGCGCTGCGAGGCCCCAAGGGCCTTGAGCAGGCCGATCTCCTGGGTACGCTGGGATACTGCCACCAGCATCACGTTCATGATCAGTATCCCGGCCACCGCCAGGCTGACGGCAGCGATGGCACCTACTGTGTAGGTCAGGGCACGGAGGATGCCGTCGAAGGTGGACAGCAGGGCATCCTGGGCAATCACCGTGACATCCTCCTCACCCTCATGACGGGCGCGGATGGTATCCAGGATGAATTCCCTGGCCTTGGGGATACGCTCTCGCCCCTTGGCCTGCACCAGAATCCGGAACAGGGAGGAGCTGTTGAACAGGGCCTGGGCCGAGGCCACCGGGATGATGGCGATATCGGAGAAATCGGTCCCGACGCTCTGGCCCAGGGGCTCCAGGACCCCGATCACCCGGAAGCGGCGGTCGCCGAGGCGAATCCATGCCCCCAAGGGATTCTGGTTGCCGAACAACTCCTTAAGGGTCTTCTCGCCCAGCACCACCACCGGGCTGGCACGATCCGCGTCCCCCCTGGGCAGAAATCCGCCCTGCCGCACCCTGAGGTGGCGAACCGGTTGCAGCTCCCAGGTGGAGCCGACCACGGTCAGGTCACGCAGGCGTCCGCCGCTGGAGGCGGGTGCGCTTCCGATCATCAGCGGGGCGACAAATTCCACATCCCTGCCACGGCCCAGGGCAATGGCATCATTCAGGGTCAGATCGCGCGGGGTCTCCCCCATCATCGGCGGGGCCGTCCCGGTAGTCTCGGAACGCCCCGGCAGGACGATCAACAGGTGGGTGCCGAGATCGGAAAAGCTCTCCACCACATAGCGGCGTGCCCCCTCGCCCAGTGCCGTCAACATCACCACAGCGCCCACGCCGATGGTCATGGACAGCAGCATCAGGGCGGTACGCAACCTTGCCCCGCCCAGGGCCTTGAGGCCAAAGACGAAGAGATCGGCCGTTCTCACGCCCCCTCCTCGACCAGGCCGTCCACCATGCGGATGCGGCGGTGGGCGCGGCCACCGATGGCGGGATCGTGGGTCACGACCAGGAGGGTGATACCCTTCGCATTCATCCCCTCCAGGATCTCCACCACCTCCCGGCCCGAGGTCAGGTCCAGGTTGCCAGTGGGCTCGTCGGCCAGCAGCACCGCCGGCCGCATGGCCAGGGCGCGGGCAATGGCCACGCGCTGACGCTGCCCGCCCGAGAGCTGGTCCGGCCGGTGCCTGGCCCGGTCCGAGAGATTCAGTTGTTGCAGCAACTCGGCCACCCTTGCCTCGCGTACGCGAGGCTCTGTCCCTGCCAGAACCAGCGGCAGCTCCACGTTTTCAGCGGCGGTGAGGCGGGAGATGAGATGGAAGGACTGGAACACGAAGCCGATCTTGTCGCGGCGCAGATCCGCCCGCCCCTCCTCGGTCAAGCCGGCGGCATCGACCCCCCCCAGGAGATAGCGCCCCCGGTCGGGCCGGTCGAGTAGTCCGATGACATTGAGCAGGGTCGATTTGCCCGACCCCGAAGGCCCCATGATGGCAACATAGTCGCCCGCCGGGATCTCAAGGCTTATCTCCCGCAGGGCATGCACCCATTCGCCACCCACCTGAAAACTGCGGTCGATGCCCTCCAGCCGGATCATCCTAAATCCCTCTTTCCTCGCGCAAAGACGCCAAGAACACAAAAGATCAATGGCTTCATCGTCACCTCACCATGGTCCGCCGGGTGATGCCCTGATGGGATATCTTTCGTTGTTTTCTCTGTGTCTTTGCGACTTTGCGCGAGATGAATCGAGGAATTGAGGATCATTTTCCCGCCTCATCGGCAATTCGGGCAGCGGCGCCGTCCACAACCCCCTCCTTGCCCGCAGAGATCACCACCTCATCGGCCTCCATGAGCCCCTTTACCACTTCGCTGTATTTCCAGTTGGAGATGCCGACCTCGACCTTACGCTCCTTCAACAAGCCCTCCGCCCGGTCGAAGACCAGCACCTTACCGCCTTCCTGGATCGCCTCGGTGGGAATGCGCAGTGCACCTTCCCGCTCTTCCAGCACGATCTCCAGATCGGCACTGTAGCCAGCCAGCAACTCCAAGGCATCCTCGCTATTGGCGAAAACCGCCTCCACCTCGACAGTTCGGGCCTGCTTCTCCACATCGAGGACATAGCAGGCGATACGCCGCACCTCAGCATCAAAGCGGCGGTCGCCAAAGGCATCCAGAGAGATGCGGGCGGTCATACCGACCCTCATCCCCATGGCATCCACCTCATCGATGGGGGCGGCGACGTAGAAACAGGTGTCGTCCACCAGATCGACCACCGGCAGGGTGGCAATCCCCGGCGGCGAAGGGGTGACATACTCTTCCAGTTCACCGTTGATCTTGGCGACGACGCCATTGAAGGGGGCGCGCAGGCGTGTGCGTTCGAGGTTGGCCTGGGCAACACCGAGACGCGCCTCGCTGACCTTGGTCTGGGCACGGGCCGCCTCGCAATCGGCACTGCTGGTCAGGGCCTGGGTCAGGGCCTGGTCGATGGTCTCCTCGGAGACGGCCCCGGACTTCTTCAGGCGGGATTTGCGATCGGCCTCGCGGCGGGCCTCCTCTGCCCTCAGGCAGGCGGCCTTGGCGCTGGCCTCGGAGGCCAGTGTCTGGCTCTCAGCCAGCCGCATCTCCGCCGCGAGGTCCTGATTCCACAGCTCCAGCAACAGATCGCCCTCTCTGACCCGATCCCCCTCCTTGATCTCCAGGCGGGCAATCTGGCCACCCAGGCTGGGGGAGAGCCTGGCCCGGCGGCAGGACTTGACCGAGCCGGCCCGGGTATTGGCCAGGGTGCGCTCCACCATTCCCCGCTCAACCCTGGCCACCTTGACCGCCACGGGCGCGGGCCGCAATTCCCAGCGCAGCCAGAGAACGGCCGCCACCAGAATCAGCAACCAAAGAAACCACTTCACATACTTGCTCATTGGAAATCCTGAATGGAATTTAGGAGCTGTCCGGAAATAAGTTGGACAATATCACGCTCAGATTTAGGTAAGATTTGGTGGATCTGATTGAGCAAAACCGCCTATTTTCGCGGCAGAGCCGCTCCAACCGCCGTGGAAGCGGCTCTGCCGCGAAACAGATCGATTGAAGATCGAATTACGGTGACACTTTACTAAATACACTTAATTGGTAATTAAGGGTATTTAGTAAAGGGTCACCGTAATTCGATGAGATGCG
>JAHJDE010000130.1 GCA_018812525.1 Gammaproteobacteria bacterium | reverse complement strand
CCGGGAGCGGATTTGGGCCGCGAAGCGACCCCGAAGGGGTGAAAACCAGGGAGGGTTTTCATCACAAATCCGCCGGGAGCGGATTTGGGCCGCGAAGCGACCCCGAAGGGGTGAAAACCAGGGAGGGTTTTCATCAACCCGTCTGCACTATCCTCGGCATCCTGGACGACGGCTGGCCGGGCCTCTCCGAGGCTGCTCGCCAGCGCCTGCAAGGGGCCGATCTGGTCATAGGGGCCGGGCGCACCCTGGCCCTGGTGTATTCCCATCTGGCGCCGGGCTGCCAATGCCGCGACCTGGACGGGGCGTTGGGCCAGCTCCCCGACTGGATTCGCGCCGCCCGGAGCGAAGGGCGGCGGGCGGTAGTGCTGGCCACGGGCGACCCCCTCTGTCACGGCATCGCCGGTTGGCTGGTCGAACGCCTGGGTCCCGAGGGGCTGGAGGTCCTGCCTGCCACCTCCACCCTGCAACTGGCCTTCGCCCGCCTGAAGCGCCCCTGGCAGGACTACCGCATCGCCTCCTGCCACGGCGGCGACGCGGGGGAGTGGCGGCCCGGCGAACCGCCGGGGCATGGGCTTTACCCGGTGATCCGCGCCATCGCCGAACACCCGCGCGTCGCCGTCTTCACAAGCCCGGCGAACGGCCCGGCCCGGCTAGCCCGCGCCCTGCTCATCGCGGGCTATGGGGCAGAGGTCCGACTCTCGGTGGCCGCCCGCCTGGCCCTGCCCGACGAGCGGCTCTTCCCTGGCCTGGGTCTGGAGGAGGCGGCGGCCATGGACTTTCCCCTGCCCAACCTGGTGCTGCTGGAGCGGGAGGCGGTCGATCCAGGCCCCCTCTTCGGCTTGGAGGATGGGAGCTATGTCCAGCGTCAGCCAACTTCCCCTCTCCCCAACCCTGGGCAACATGCTCCCTGCGTTGCCAACCGACTACCTCCCTGTAGTCGTCTCCCTGGGGGAGAGGGGGCAATGGAAGCGCCCGTGGCGCGATCTTCAGGCTCGGGCCTGATCACCAAGCTGGAGGCGCGGGCGGTCTCCCTGGCCAAGCTGGGTATCCGTGCCGACAGCACCCTCTGGGACATCGGCGCGGGTTCCGGCGCCGTCGGCCTGGAGGCGGCGCGTCTGGCCTATCGCGGCCATGTCTGGGCCATCGAAAAGAACCCGGCCGACGCCGCCATCGCGCGGGAGAATGCCCGGCGGCTCCGGGCGACCAACTACAGCCTGGTGGAGGGCAAGGCCCCGGCCCATCTGGAGGGCTGGCCCGACCCGGATGCCATCTTCATCGGCGGCTCCGGCGGCGAACTGGAGGTCCTCATCGGCCTTTGCCTCTCCCGCCTCTCAAGAAACACGCAGGGCGGCCGACTGGTGATGAACTTCGCCACCCTGGAGAACCTGGCCACCGCCACCCGGTCCCTGGACGCGGCGGGCGCCGCCTGGGAGCTGACCCAGATCCAGGCCGCCCGAAGCGTTCCCATCCTCGGCATGCACCGCCTGGCGGCCCAGAACCCCATTTGGATATTGACCCTGAATAACCCCGTAGGATGTGGTGAGCGATAGCGAACCGCATCATTCGGCGCCGGTCGATGCGGTTCGCTATCGCTCACCGGCATCCTACGGACTGACCCAATAAAGGACGGAAAATGACTGACAAGCGATACGGCCGCCTCATCGGCGCCTCCCTGGGACCGGGCGATCCGGAGCTGATCACCCGCCGCGCCTGGGCCACCCTGCAATCGGGCGCCCGCTGGCTCTACCCGGTGAAGAAGGCCGAGGAGAGTTCCTATGCCCTGGCCATCGCCGACCGGGGAGGGCTGGCGACCCCGGCCGACGCCGTGGCCCTGGTCTTTCCCATGACCCGCGACCCGGCGATCCTGGCCAAGGCCTGGTCCCGCGCCGCCGCCCGCACCCTGGAACTGCTGGCCGAGGGGCGGGACCTGGTCTTTCTGGTGGAGGGGGACGCCTCCACCTTCGCCACCTTCGGCCATCTGGCCCGTGTGGTGCGGGAGCTGGCCCCCGAGGTGGAGGTGGAGACCATCCCCGGCGTCAGCTCCTTCGCCGCCGCAGCCGGCGCGGCCGGTCTGACCCTGGCGGAGGAGGACGAGACCCTGGCGGTGATCCCCGCCGCCTACGGGACCGGCGTCATCGATCACCTGCTGGACGAGTTCGACACCCTGGTGCTGATGAAGATCAAGCCCCTGCTGGACGAGGTGCTGGATCTGCTGGAACGGCGCGGCCTGCTGGCCAGCAGTTGCTTCGTCGAGAAGGTGGGGGCGCCGGGGGAACGCATCATCCGCGACCTGGCCAGCCTCAAGGGGCAGGACGTGGGCTACCTCTCCTTGCTGCTGGTGCAGAACCCCAAACGGGTCCGGGGCGAGCTGCGGCGCGGCTGCCGGCGTCGCCGGGAGGTCAGCGCGGCATGAGAGGCTGTGAAAAAACTTTGAACTAAAGAGGTTCTTGCAAAACTGCAAGAACCTCTTGCGGTTCAGGGATGAACCGCCATTTTCAACTTACATTCCGCACCCATCCCTCGTGAAGATATCGAATTAAATTCCCCAAAAAAGTAGAAGATACTATCGGCTATCGATAAAACAATTCTCTGGAACTTTCAGTGCTTGTAAAAATTCCTTTTGGGTAGACGATAATGGG
>JAHJDE010000129.1 GCA_018812525.1 Gammaproteobacteria bacterium | reverse complement strand
GATGTTCTCTCGTATCAGCTCCTCAAACAGATGACGACCGGAGAGCGGACGGTCGAACACCTGGGTTCGTGAGAACTCTGCCTGCAGGATCGACAGTTGGTAGCGAAAACCGGCCTGACGATCCTCCGCGGTGAAGGGGTGCGATCAACCGGGGCCATCTCATGCTTCGTCGGTCTGAGGCGAAGCCTCGCTAAGTATTGTGTCCCCTTATTTCTCGGGGGGCGTGGCCTTGCGCAGCTTCCCGGCGGGCGCTGGCATCTTCTCTTCGCTCATTCGGAAAATAGCCTTTCAACCGCAAAGGACGCGAAGAACACGAAGGAAATTGTTCGGCGCATCCCTGCGCCTCACCCCTTCGGGGCTGTCGCGGAAATCCGCTCCCGGCGGATTATTTATCGTTCCCAGGCTCCGGCGTGGGAATGCAGGGCGGGACGCTCCTGCGTCCCGAATTAGACAACGCGACGCGGGAGCGTCGCCGGATGCATTCCCACGCCGGAGCCTGGGAACGGTGTGAGCCGCAGGCACCAACGGCTCAGTCTCAAACGGTGCGACCTGTCTCAGGCATGACGCCGAAGGCGGGTCTAATCCTACCTGTGCGGGTCCGTTCCCGTATAGAACCACTCGCTCGAACCCATCTTCGGATGGGGTACGCAGCCAGCGTCGAAGGGCGACCGACGGCGACGGAGGGGCCAGGCGGGTGGAGTCCGGGAGGTGTCGCGTTTCGGCCTCAGGCGGGTGCCAGGCTCCCGTTCCGGCTGAAGCATGGGAAGGTGCGGAGTTCGCCTTTCGCGGAGGCTGACAGACGGCTACTGTCTCCGCACGCGAGTAGTTTGGCGATGTCGCCTGGACACAATGGCTGATGGTGTTGACCGGTGAATGTCTCACGCCGTCTCCGGCTTGGCCGGGGTATGGCCCGCCTAAGTCGATGATGAAGTGGCTGGGTTTACGCGGCGGCGAGGGGAAGGCCCCCCCGGCCTCTCCCTCTTGGAGATTGCAGCTCTCCCGGTGTAGCCGACAGGGCCGTCGGTGATAGGGGGATCCGTTACAGAGAGATGCCGTGTGGCTTGATCCATGCGGGAAGTTAGTCCGTCGGCTGCGGCCACCAAATGGCCTGCCCGCCCCTCTTGCAGGCAACCCGACGCGCCTAAGAAACGTCTGCCAGGCTTGACCAAGGGCCAGGTCGCCCGGTGTCTCGGTTGTTGAGGTTGTGGGGTAAGCAGGTTGAAACTCAGAAAGGTTCATTCGTTGACGGGAAGGATTACCCCGGCGTTGATGCGCGAGGCGTTCAAGGCCGTGAGGCGCAACCGGGGGGCTGCCGGGATCGATAAGGTGAGTATCGCGATGTTCGAGGCCAATCTGGAGCAGAATCTGGCGGCCTTGATGCGCGACCTGAAGACGCGCGGGGCGTTCCGGCCGATGCCGCTGCGCCGCGTGATGATCCCGAAGGGAGGGGGCAAGATGCGGCCGCTGGGTTCCCGGCGGTTTACGTTGCAGCTGGAGGCTTCAAATGCCGACGATGCAATATCTTGAGCTACGAGAGCTGATCGAAATGAACTCCGAAACGTGAGTCATTGACTCATCGTTCTGGCTCCCTGGATTCGGGGAGGGGGGTGATCGGTTACGTCCAAGGGGGGATCAATCGAGTCGTTACAGATAGAACGGAGCCAGCCTTCAACAATGTCCAGTTTCTCCGGCGGGATGCCTTGGGTTCTCCTGGTCTTGTCATCAACCCCCAGAACGATGATGCCTGTAGCCGTGCTCGCCATGGCTGCAAGCTCATCTGCCATCCCATCCCTGTGCGGGCCGGCAATCTTGTTGCCGTTGAATTCAACGGCCTTGAGCTCCATAACGGAGTCTTCACCCAATGCAATTTGTTTGAGGATATCTGAAAGGTTTTCGTACATCACAGACCGCCATTTGCTCGTTTATTAATTCCTGCAAACCCGTTCATCATATTTTCGGTAAGAAGGACTCCGGGAAACCCGGAAACAGTGCCGCAAATCACCGCCACAAACTACTTTGATGGCTTGCCAAGATAAAGCGTTTTGTGCCGGAACGAGAGGTCTTTTCCAAGAAACGGCCTGAGAGGCTGTGAAAAAACCTCTGATTGCCGTTCTTGGTGCGCTCGCCATTCCGGGGCAAATCCATAGGACTCATGGGGTTGAGCCTTCAGCGGCCACAAACCACCACCATCACCCGTCGGTACATGCTGTGCCCGTTGGCCGAAAATCCGCCAGCGGGATAGCCAAATGGCTCGCGCAAAGAGGCGGCAGCGCGCATTCGCTCACCACATTCTGCATTTCCAAGTCCCCTGCGCCCGAATCCCCCCGTCGGAAGGCCAATGCGAAATCAATTTCCCGACGACTGGAAAAAACTCGGCAATGCATCTAGAATTATTGTAAGCTTTGATCTGTAACTAATCATTTTTATTGAAATTGTAGGCATGTTTACCACGGTCATTCAGGCCCGAAAGCTCGATTCACCAACCCTGGCGGAGCAAATCAACCGCCGCATGCGGGAGGGCGGCCTGTTGCTGGTCGTCACGGTGGCCCTGATGGGTCTGCTGGCGCTGACCAGCTATTCCTCCAGCGATCCCGGCTGGTCATTTACCGGCCAGGAAGTCAAGGTGGACAACCTGACCGGCCGGGCCGGGGCCTGGTTCGCCGATGTCTTTTTCTATCTGTTTGGCCTGATTTCCTTTCTTTTTCCCTTCTTGTTCGGGTGGGTGGCCTGGGATGCCCTGCGCCGCGAGTGGCCGCTTGGCATCCCTATTCTTCTGCTGCGTTGGGCCGGCCTCTTCATGACCCTGTTCGGTGGCACCCTGCTCGGGGCGTTGCAGAACTGGGCCTATGCCGCGTCCATGCCCATGGGCGGCGGCGGGGTGCTGGGCCATCTCCTGGCGGGCATGGCTGTGCCGACATTCAATCCCGTGGGCAGCGCCCTCCTGTCGCTCATGACCCTTCTGCTCGGCATTACGCTCCTGACCGGCCTCTCCTGGTTCGCCCTGATGGAGGTAGTCGGCGGCTGTACGCTCTGGCTGTTGCGCCTTTTCACCGGCAGCAATGGGCGGCGGGTCCCGGGCTTCTGGGAGGATGAAAGGGACGCGGAGCCGCCACGCCAGCGGGATACGGGCCGCGTCAGAAACACTGTGGTCAGGGCAGAGCCGGCGCTGCACAGCGAGCCGGCATTTGGAGAGGATCTCATCCCGGACGCCCCCCCTCATCCGGTAAAGATCGAGCCCCGAATGAAGCCGATCCGCCTGAGCACCCAGGTCGGACGTGAAAAACAACCCCCGATCTTCCAGGAGGTGAAGGAGAGCGATCCCCTGCCGCCCCTGTTCTTGCTGGATGAGCCGCGCGCCACCAAGACCGGCTATTCACCCGAGAAGATCGAGTTTCTATCCCGCCAGGTGGAGGCCAAGCTGAAAGACTTCGGTGTCCTGGTCGAGGTGGTGGATGTCCATCCGGGCCCGGTGGTGACCCTATTTGAATTGCAACTGGCCCCCGGCACCAAGGCCAGCAAAGTGACCGGCCTCTCCAGCGACCTGGCCCGTTCCCTCTCGACCATCAGTGTGCGCGTGGTGGAGGTAATTCCGGGCAAGACCACCATCGGACTGGAGATCCCCAATGAGAAACGGGAGATGGTCTATCTGGGCGAGATCCTGCGTTCGTCGGTCTACGAACATGCCAAGTCCTTGCTGACTATGGCCCTGGGCAAGGATATCAGCGGTGACCCGGCGGTGGCCGATCTGGGCAAGATGCCCCATATCCTGGTCGCGGGCACCACCGGCTCCGGCAAATCGGTGGCCATCAACGCCATGATCCTGAGCCTGCTCTACAAGGCGACCCCGGAACAGGTGCGCCTGATCATGGTCGACCCCAAGATGCTGGAGCTGTCGGTCTATGAGGGGATTCCCCACCTGCTGACACCGGTGGTGACCGACATGAAGGAAGCGGCCAACGCCTTACGCTGGTGCGTGGCCGAGATGGAGCGGCGTTATAAGTTGATGGCATCCCAGGGTGTGCGCAACATCGCCGGCTTCAACCGCAAGGTGGAGGAGGCGAACGCCGCCGGCGAACCCATCGTCGATCCCTTCTACCAGCCCGAGCTGATGCTGGATGTGGACCAGGAGCCCCCGGTCCTGGAGGCCCTGCCCTACATCGTGGTGGTCATCGACGAGCTGGCCGACATGATGATGGTGGTCGGCAAAAAGGTGGAGGAGCTGATCGCCCGCCTGGCCCAGAAGGCCCGCGCCGCCGGGATTCACCTGTTGCTGGCGACCCAGCGCCCCTCGGTGGACGTGATCACCGGCCTGATCAAGGCCAATATTCCGACCCGCCTCTCCTTCCAGGTCTCCTCGCGCATCGACTCGCGCACCATCCTCGACCAGATGGGCGCGGAAAACCTGCTGGGCAACGGCGACAGCCTCTTCATGATCCCCGGCGGCAGCGTGCTCAAGCGCATCCACGGCGCCTTTGTCGACGATCACGAGGTTCATGCCGTGGTCGAGTATCTGAAAAAGACCGGTCGGCCAAACTACCTCAATGCCATTCTCCAGGAACCAACCGAGGCCATTCCCGGTCTATCGGCACAGGCCTCGGGTGTGGATGTGGAAGAGGCCGATCCGTTGTACGATGAAGCGGTCAACTTCGTCATCGAAAGCCGCCGAGCCTCCATCTCCAGTGTGCAACGCAAATTAAAGATCGGCTACAACAGGGCCGCCCGATTGATTGAAGAGATGGAGAGGGTTGGTATAGTGTCCTCCCCGGAACATAACGGCAACCGGCAGGTGCTGGTGGCGGTCCCCGACGAGTAGGGCGGCTGCTGTGGGTCCGGGAATGCAACGCGCGGGGGATAGCTTCCCCGTCTTTTTTATTCTCACCCAGGATTCCGGTTATGCGTTGGTTAATGGCTCTTTTCATGCTGGCGATGGGTCAGGCGACATTCGCCGATGGCGTCGAGCAGATGAAATCCTTCCTCAAGGGCCTGGAGGTCTTCCAGGCCGATTTCACACAAACCATTGTGCAGGGCACCAAAAAGGAACGCTCCAGCGGCCTGCTCACCCTCCAGCGGCCGGGAAAATTCCGCTGGGACTATGAAAAACCCTATCCCCATCTGGTCCTGGCGGACGCCACCTATGTCTGGATCTACGATCCCGATCTGGAGCAGGTGACCCGGCGCACCCAGGCCCCCGCCCTGGAAGGGACCCCGGCCCAGTTGCTGACCAACGACGTGCCCATCGATAAGAGTTTCACCCTCAGCGACAAGGGTGAAAAGGACGGCATGATCTGGGTCGAGCTGGTGCCCAAGGACAAGGAGAGCCAGTACGTGCAGTTCAATCTCGGCTTCAAGCGCGAGGAGGTCCGTATCATGCGGATCGTCGACAAGTTCAATCAGGTCACAGACATAGAGTTCAGCAGCATCAAGCGCAACCCCGCGCTGGAGGAGGATTTCTTCGTCTTCGAACCGCCGGAAGGGGTCGATGTGATCCATCAATAGCCCTCCACGAACGGGGAGTTGACTGTGCGACGGACGGACGGGGACCTGTTCGATCGGAGCGACAGGGGGCCCGCCCGGCCCCTCGCCGACCGCATGCGCCCCAGCGGGCTCGACCAGTTCTTCGGCCAGCCTCATCTGCTCGGTCCCGGCAAACCACTCCGGCAGGCCATCGAATCGGGCCGGCTCCACTCGATGATCTTCTGGGGGCCGCCGGGGACCGGCAAGACCACCCTGGCGCACATCATTGCCCGGCAGTGCGACGCCCAATTCCTCAGCCTCTCCGCCGTGCTGGCGGGGGTCAAGGATATCCGCGACGCAGTGGACAAGGCCCGCGAGGCGCGCCGCGTCCAGGGCCGCCCCACTGTCCTCTTCATCGACGAAGTACACCGCTTCAACAAGGCCCAGCAGGACGCCTTCCTGCCCCACGTGGAGGACGGCACCCTGGTCTTCGTCGGCGCCACCACCGAGAACCCCTCCTTCGAACTCAACAATGCCCTGCTGTCGCGGGCGCGGGTCTATACCCTCAAGTCCCTGGACACCGATACCCTGGAAGAGATCCTCGCCGCCGCATTAAGCGAAAGCCGTGGCCTGGGGGAGCGGGAATTGCTGTTAGACGCGGAACTACGCCGGATAATGGCCGAGGCCGCCGACGGCGACGCCCGCCGCGCCCTCAACCTGCTGGAGATCGCCGCCGATCTCACCGAAGGGCACGAGATCCAGCGCCAGGTGGTGGAGGAGATCGCCGCTGGCAATGTCCGCCGCTTCGACAAGGGCGGCGACCTCTTTTACGACCAGATCTCCGCCCTGCACAAATCGGTGCGCGGCTCTTCCCCTGACGCGACTCTCTATTGGCTGTGCCGCATGATCGACGGCGGCTGCGACCCGCTCTACATCGCGCGACGGGTGGTGCGCATGGCCTCCGAGGACATCGGCAACGCCGATCCCCGCGCCCTTGAACTGGCCCTCAACGCCTGGGACGTGCAAGACCGCCTCGGCAGCCCCGAGGGCGAACTGGCCATCGCCCAGGCCCTGGTCTACATGGCCTGCGCCCCCAAGAGCAATGCCGTCTACTCGGCCTTCAAGGCCGCCATGGACGACGCCAAGCGCTCCGGCAGCCTGGAAGTGCCGGTCCATCTGCGCAACGCCCCGACCCGGCTCATGAAGGAACTGGGCTACGGTCGTGCCTACCGCTACGCCCACGACGAACCCGGCGCCTACGCCGCCGGCGAATGCTATTTCCCCGAGGGCCACGGCGAACCCCGCTACTACCAACCCACGGACAGGGGCCTTGAGGGCAAGATCGCCGAGAAACTGGAGCGATTGCGGGAACTGGATCGGAAGGCAAGGGGGTAGCCCCCTGCCCCCAGGGCTAATCTGTTCAGATGATCGCTCCCAGGCTCCAGCCTGAAAACGATAAGACCGCGTCCAGGGCCGTTCGCAGTAGGCGGGGGGTATTTTTACAGCCTGAGGTTCTTGCAAAACTGCAAGAATCTCTTGCGGATCAGGGATGAGCCGCCATTTTCAATGGCCTAAGCCATTGAAAATGAAGAAAACGAAAAATCGCATTTTTCGTTTTCGCCTTGCAAAATGGCCAGGATGGCCATTTTGCAAGTTCCTCCCTCTCAGGCCGCCTTGTAATCCAGGCGATGCAACATCCCCTTGAAGACCATGTCTGTCAGGCTGACGATGCCGATGATGTTGCGTTTGTCGTCCAGCACCGGGGCGCGGGTCAGGTCGAAGCGGGCGAAGAGGCGGGCGGCGTAGCGGATGTCCATCTCAGGGTGGATGGTGACGACCGGCTTGGACATGACCTCGTAAATATTGACCCGATCTGGGGCCTTGTCCTGGGCCAGGACCCTGCGGGCGATGTCGGAGATCATGACGATGCCGTATTCGTCGTCGTCATAACGCTTCTTCACCACCAGCGCACGGGTCTCGCGGTGGGCCATGGTCTTGAGGGCCTGCTCGACGGTATCGAGTCCGTCCACCATGTCGAACTCGGTCTTCATGACCTGGCGCACACGGATAATATTCTTCTCGTTCATAACTCTTCCTCAACGACACTATAGAGTTCTCGAATCTGATGGCTGACGCCGACGGCGTCCTCCACATCGACCTGAAAGGCGATGCCCCGGCCTGGTTTTTCGTCGAATTTGCAGACCCTGGCGACGGTTTCGAGGACATGCCGGGCCAAATGCTCTTCCACCAGCAGCAGCACCAGGTCACGCTGGGTCTCCAGATTGAGGCCGAAGAAGGTCTTGCTCTTGGTAATGCCCTCGCCACGGGCCTGGTTGAGCACGGTCGACCCCTTGGCCCCGGCCTCCCGTGCGGCATCGAGCACCTGGGTGGTCAGGCTGTCCTCGACCAGGGCAATGATCAGTTTGAAGTGCATCCTCGTTATCCTCGCTGCGTTATTAGCCCGGCCCATTTGACCGGGTCGATAGAGGTTCTTGCAAAACTGCAAGAACCTCTTGCGGTTCAGGGATGAACCGCCATTTTCAATGGCCTAAGCCATTGAAAATGAAGAAAACGAAAAATCACATTTTTCGTTTTCGTCTTGCAAAATGGTCAGGAAGGCCATT